>CALEZE010000076.1 GCA_937928235.1 uncultured bacterium
AGAGTGGAGGCAAACAATTAATGGAACATTCACTTGCACTTAGCTTGTCTCATGCAACGGAGGTAGGTGCAATGGAAGCAGCGCGCGCAGCCGGTTTTGGAGATAAAAACTTGGCAGACGAAAAAGCAACAGAGGCGATTCGTAATTATTTAAACACCATAGATTTTTCAGGGCGTGTGGTTATTGGAGAAGGAGAAAGAGATGAGGCCCCGATGCTTTATATAGGAGAAAAACTGGGCAAAGGAAAAGGGCGCGATGTGGATATTGCGGTTGACCCTTTAGAAAACACCAATGCAACATCTTCGTTTGGTCCTAGAGCCATTTCGGTTCTGGCTGCTGCTGAAAAAGATGGTCTCTTCCATGCACCAGACATGTATATGGAGAAGCTAGTTGTTGGACCCGAAGCAGCAGGTAAGGTGCATTTAGACGAGACGCCAAAGAAGAATTTACAGGTTGTTGCCAAGGCATTGGGCCGTGACATAAGGGATTTGGTTGTAGTTATTCTTGATCGCGATAGACACGAGGAATTAATTGCCAAGGTAAGGGAAGCCGGAGCAAGAGTAAGGCTTATTCCAGACGGGGACCTCCTTCCAGGTATTGCTGTAGCGATGAGAGGTTCTGGCGAACATGTCCTCATGGGGGTGGGTGCTGCCCCAGAGGGAGTAATGACGGCTGCTGCTTTAAGAATTATTAAAGGGGAAATGCAGGCCCGCTTTTGGCCAAAAAACAAAGAGGAAGAAGCAAGGCTTAAAAAAATGGGGGGAGATGCCAAGAAAATTTACAAACAAGAAGACCTGGCAAGTGGTAAAAACATAATCTTTTGCGCAACTGGGGTTACAGATGGAGACATTTTAAGAGGGGTTAGGTTTTTCGGGGGAGGGGCAAGGACTCACACTTTGGTGATGAGTAATCAAACAGGCAAGATCCGTTTTGTGGACACGACTCATGTGTTTGACAAAAAGGTTATAGAATATAGACTGTAAAAAGACCTAGGCTAATGAACACCAGCAAGCTTAAAAGTATTGCAAAAAAACTGGTCGCCCCCAAGAAGGGTATATTTGATTCAGACGAAAGAAAGGGAACCATAGAGAAACGGCTTAATCAGATAAAGGTA
>CALEZE010000077.1 GCA_937928235.1 uncultured bacterium
CTGTCATTTTCTCCATTTGATATTCGTATGGTCGATGGTAGTACCGAGTTAAACCGCCCCATGGCGCATCTTCTTCCGCCACCGCAGATGTATCCATGTACTCAAAACCGTGTTTTCTTGCTTTCGCCTGTGGCTCGGGAACAGAATAAGTAAAATAACCTCCTGGCAACAAAACCTCTACAACACCCTCCACTAGCTCGTCGTACTGAGCAGTTGCAAGGTGATTGACAACCATACTTGCAGTAATAAGGTCTACCCCCAGAGCCGGCAACATCCAACTAGTCTTGAAACTCGCTGGTGTATCTTTTAACACCGCCATTAGGCCAGGTTTTTGTTGGGTAAGGTGTCTAGACAACAACGGATTGGGTTCCATGGCAAGTATGTTGCCCCCCTGTACACCTCGTTCTAGCAATAGGTCGATTAGTCTTCCTG
Source organism: uncultured bacterium (assembly GCA_937928235.1). Lineage (GTDB taxonomy): Bacteria > Patescibacteriota > Microgenomatia > UBA8517 > UBA8517 > CALEZE01. The sequence continues at coordinate 433 of CALEZE010000077.1, forward strand.
TCGCAGAACCAATATCAATTACCGTGGCTTGTTCAAGACCATCTAGTCCATCAAAACACTCATCCCACAGCGGTTTTTCGTACTCATCCCAGTAAATTTGCATACGGCTACTTTCTGAAAAAATAATGTATGCACCAGCAGACCCTTGAAATATCTGCCTATCGGGCCACAGTTTGTCTAGTTTGTCCAACTCCCCTGCCATGGTGGAGAATTATAGCAGGCGCGCGCCTCGTGGGTATATAATTTCTACAGAAGCGGGGTGATAACACTTGAACATTGAAGTAAATTTTCTAGCAATATTTTTAGCAGCCGTTGCCAGTATGATGCTTGGGTTTTTTTGGTATTCCAAAACTTTTTTAGGAGTTCCTTGGATGAAACTAAAAGGTTTCACCGAAGCACAGATTAAAAAAGAGCAGGACAAAATGGGACCGATGTATGGGCTTTCCTTCGTGGTAGCACTTTTGACTGCATACATCCTTTCCCATTTAATTACCTTTTCTCTGAGTTTTTACGGCTATCCATTGGTGCAAACAGGGCTCACATCCGCATTTTTTGCCTGGCTCGGTTTTGTAATGCCAGTACAAGTGACTGCCACTATTTTTGGAGAAGGCAAATGGAAACTCTTTGCAATTGATACTGGCTATCAACTAGTGTCTCTAATTTTAATGAGTTTGGTTCTCACCTATTTCGGATAAACTGTTTGCCTTTTTGCCAGCTAGCGAGTAATATTTTCCCGTATGGCTGAGGTAGACTTTGGAAACGAAAGAATCGACATAGGAATAAGAGGTATCTCCTTCATTGGCCCTGAAGGCGCAGGAAAATCCGAAATTGCAAAACCGCTTTCCGTGGCAACCGGAAAACCGTACTTTACAACAGGCGATGCGATTCGTGACATAGCCGCAACCGACCATGGCCCGCTGGGTGACAAATGTAGAGAAATAATTAAAAACGCAGACTATTTGCCTGGCACTACTCTCCTTAAGATAGTGTTAGAAAGACTAAGTAAACCAGATGTTGCACAAGGGTTCATCATGGACGGAGGTTTAAGAACTTTAACTGAAGCTAGAGGGTTTCCCGAAACTTTGTCGGAAGCAGGGATAACTTACCCCTTGGATGTTATTTACATGGATATCCCAGAAGAAATGTCATACGAAAGACTTATTTTTGGAGAAAACGCGAGAAAAAGAGAAGATGACACAGTGGAAAAACTTGCTAGTCGCTTGCAGAAATTCAAATACCAACTAGCAGAGCGCGTCGAAGAAATAAATAAACAACCCAACTGGAGATTTTTCATAATAGATGCAACTAAAAGCAAAAAGGAGGTCTACGACTCTGTAGTCCAGTCCATTTTAAGTTAAAACCCAAATATAACTTCCTGAAACTACTTCTTAAAAATTTTTTTAAAGAGAAATTTTAAAAAGGTCTCCGGTTTTTTTGCTGATTCGTAAAGGGGTTTTGACCACACAGAAAGAATTATCCATTCCTTCCTTTCATTTTGTTTGGCTACTACTTCTATTTTTTGGTTGCCGTAAGTTTTGTAGTAAACCCAAGCTCCTTTAGTTGCAGCAAACCGGCTTTGGT
>CALEZE010000078.1 GCA_937928235.1 uncultured bacterium
GAATCTGTAAATTCCAAAATAAGCTCGTGTCTTCCTGGCTCAGGTAAATCTATCAATTCGTATAGTCTGTCACTATCAACCGTCACTGTTTCGACAAACTCACCATCCAAATGAACTTTTACCTTCCCACTGGCGGAACCTACCGGGCGCATGACTAAAAAAACATCTTTTGACTCAAAGTTGATTTTTAGCTTGGCACCTTTTGCGGGCGCCGAATATTCCGGACCAATTACCCACTTACCACTTAGTGCGAAAAGGTTTCTTGGCAGCTCATTCGGAAATGAATAAACACTTTCCTTGTCCGCAACAAACTGTTCCGGCGTTGCCAGGTACTCCATCCGCCTGTATCCCAAATATGTCTCCGGTGTTCTCGAGTCTATATCGTAATCGAGATTATTTATTTCCTCCTCGATTACACCGCCTGTTTCTTTAAGTAAAAGCTGTATTACCTCCTCCGTTTCGTCATATTTCCCCTCTCCAAAATGCGTGTATCTTACATAACCGTCCTTGTCCACTAAATATTTTGCCGGCCAATAGCGGTTTTTGTAAGCTCGCCAGGTTTCGTAGTTATTGTCCTGCACAACAGGGTACTTAATTTCAAAGTCGTCAATTGCACCCTGAACATTTGAGGCACTCTTCTCGAATTCAAACTCCGGCGTGTGAACGCCTAAGATAACAAGCCCATCATCAGCATATTTTTCGTGCCAATCTGCAAGATAGGGTAAAGTCCTTATACAGTTAATGCAGGTGTAAGTCCAAAAGTCTACCAAAACTACTTTGCCTTTTAATTCCTCCAGGGTGAGTGGTTCGGAATTAAACCACTCCCCACCCGGAATGATTTCAGGTGCCCGCCCTAAGTTTCTTAAAAGTTCATCCATGGGTTTGCCCATATCATCCTCGCTAAAACCCCCACTCCCCAACTCGGCCAACTCCCTTTCCACCAGTTCGTTTTCCTCAAGTGCCGTTAGACCAGTTCCGTAAGAGGGGAATTTGGTCAAAATGTAGTTTTGAAAGGAGCGGTCAAGATTAAAGTAAATTCCAACTGCCGTTAAAATCATCAAAACTCCAAATAGTTTTTGGATTTTACCCGTGTTTTTGGTTAACCATGGAACCTTGTTTAACAAGTTTCTCCCCCCATAGATAATTGCAAACATTGGAATAGCGGTGCCCAGAGAATAGGCAAGCGTAATTAAAACCGCAGTCGAAGTAACAGTTCCAGTAAGAGCTAGTGCAATGACAGATGCAAGTATCGGCCCAACACAAGGCGTCCAAATAAGACCAATAGAAAGACCTATCACAAACCCTCCACCGAAACCCTCCTCTCCTGTGGACTTGGGAGTAAATTTTGAAAGCTTTGAGAAGAGTTTCTCGAGGGCTTCCTGAAACCTTGGTACAACAAGGCTTAAGCCAAAAAGAGAAATTACAACTATAGAAAGTGTACGAAGACTATCAGGAGAAATACCAATTGAGCGGACAAGAAGCGTCAGAAAGAGCGTAAAGAAAGTAAAGCTCACCACAAAGCCGCTTACCACACCAAACGGCCGCCTTTTACCCCCCGCAAGACTGCTCGAAAGAACAATCGGCAAAACAGGAAGTATGCAAGGTGAGAGTATGGTTACAACTCCCGCCAAAAAAGAAAACGCTAAGAGAACAGGCAATTTAGTACTCTTCTCCTTCCATCATAGCGTCGCCTTCCTCTTCCATCTCCATGCTTCCCTCCATCTCCATACCTTCTTCTTCCATTGCTTCATCTTCTGTCATTGTTTCCTCTTCTGTGACTACTGGAGCTGGTGTGGTCTGAGAACCACCTCTAAGCATGAACCACAAAACCAAAGCTACTACGACTGCTATAAGGA
>CALEZE010000079.1 GCA_937928235.1 uncultured bacterium
CGGAGGAAAAATTAACGGAAGACACAGAACCATTTTGGATATTGCTTACCGTTGCTGTAAAGGTTCTGGTACTTCCCTGCGTAACGCTGGTAGTTGCCGGAGCCAAGCTCACTGTACAAGTGGGTGGGTATGAGCTTTGAGAATAACCATAGTAGTAACCTTGAGAGTAGGAGTAGTACGAACCTTGAGAGTAGGAATAAGTACCAATAGGGCAACAACCTCGACTACAGGCATAAAAACCAGCGTCGCAAGTCTCTGAGCCGCCACTCGGACAGGTCCACTCCCACGCCGGACACCCCGATGGCGGCCAGGCGCTTTGGGGCTGTATTACACAAGTAGCTTCAAAGTCATCCGGAGGGCAGGCAGCCCCGACAGAATTCGTGTTAAAAAAAAGTAAAGGTAAAGTAAAAATAAGAGCTAAAAATATTATAAGTTGGCTCTTTATTCGTAACATAAGTTGGAGATTGTACCTGGAATAAATAACCATTTATCATAAGAGATTGCCTGCCTTAGGTTGCCTAATTGCCCACCCTGCCCCTCTCCTGTTATTTCTATTGTAGTCCAATACCCTGCCTGCACCCTAGCCTGCCAATCTGTGATATTTACATCAACTGTCTTTGGAAACTCAAAGGTTTCCACAATATAACCTTCATTTGTTTTGGGTACACACACCTGGTAATGAGTAAAAACGGAATATTCATCTGCCTTAAAGTACTTTGGTCCTTTTCTCCCCCAAACCCAAATTCCACCGTACCCTTTTGTATTCACACCCATCAACACGCCTCCATATAGGTTGAGGTTTGCTTCACCGTTCCCGTAAAATTGCTCTCTTGCCGAAACTTGTTCCGACACCGGAAGGCTGTTTATCGAATCAACTGCAGAAAGGTAGTGTTTCAAGCCACCATGCTCATATACCCAGTAAAGAAGGAGTGACACAGAAATAGCTAAAACAAGGCAAAAAGTGAAAATGGGCAGATTTCTCATAATGTCTATTTAGAGCTAGTTATAAAAGTCAATAGGTCTATCAGGGTTATTGTGATATGTTATTTTCGTCAGTAACACCTTTCCGTGTAAGGAAGAGCGCTTTCCGGCCACAAAATCGGAAAATCTTTGTTCCATTGTGGGGTCCTCGTCAAAGGTCTGTTTGGCCAGGGCGGCTGCCCAGACTCCCCCGGCAGCCTCGGCCTCTGTATACAAGGGTGTCACTTTCATCAAATTTCTCCACGCATCAATACTACTCTCTTCCGAGGGTTCTAAAGAAATAATGTCGCCATCATAAAAATAGAAAAGTGGGTAAACGGCAATCACCCAAACATTTTTATCCGGATGTTCCTGGTCATAAAATTCTACAGGCAAAATTAGGTACGGCAAACCCTCAAACTCAACAAACCCTGAGGTAACCCCTCTTCTAAAATCTGCTCCAGATTCTGCCCCGATTGTGGTCATTCCTTCAAAGTAAGGAGGATTTGAGCCATATGGGCGAAGTTCACGCCCATCATCAAACCATGGAACTTGCTTCATATTGTTTGGGTCAAATGGTGTGGAAAGTGTTTCCAAGAAAGCTAAATACTCACCATTAAACAAGTCTTCTGCTGGAATCGGGCATTCACGGAAGTCTTCCGTCTCGCAAACTCCATAATCCTTCACTTCTGGTGTGGGAACTTGTGTTTCTGTGGGTGTCGCCTGAACTTCTATTGCAGTGGGTTCGGATGTTGGTGAGGATGCGGTTACTTCCCCACTTGTAGCTGTTGGCGGCATTCCTTCTGGAATAGGTGCAGCGCCGGAAATTCCAACTGGCCCACAAGCTGTGAGAAAAACCCCAGCCATCGTAAGTGCGGAGGTTGCTTGTATTAGTTTTTTACTACCCGCAGGAAAAACACCTCTTAGAAGACCCTTTTTCCAAGTCTTTAGTTTCTTTTGTGAGTCCGTGGAAAGCCCGTCCATAGAAGCAACGACATCCGCCTTGGCTGTTGCGACAGCAAGTGCAAAAACATCCTCCGTTCTTAATTCGTCCTCCTGATTAATTGAAGCTTCCTTCAGGTCACCCAGTAGTTTTTCGTCATCCAAAACTGCCGCATTAGCCAACAAATTACCTATCTCTTGCGGTGTTTCTGCCTGGGAAAGGGCTTCATCCGCCACCATCCAATTCATATCCGGGGTTATTTGTATGGAGTATCTTCCAAGAGTGCCTGCTAGTTCGTTAACTAGTTCCATACCAGCGTCGTCAAGCTCTATACCAATTTCGGAACTTTGGCCTAAAAACTCCTGTTTATCTCGGTTTTCTTTTGACATATCTGGCATCTGAATTATAACACTCCTGTCAGCCTTCGTAACAGACAGGGCACTACCACAGTATATACAAAGCCTGGGAAAGCCAACAACCGCCATGTCGCTTCGCGCTTAATTTTCGCCTTTTTTTATAGTAGAA
>CALEZE010000080.1 GCA_937928235.1 uncultured bacterium
GTAAACAGTTTTTCCGTTTTCTGTCTTTGAAGAGTAGGTTGTGTTTTCGTCAATGGTTTGGGTATTTCCTGTGTCGGAGGCTGAAGACTTGTCTCTCTTCGGAGACTGAGTATTCTGGGTGCCAAACACAGAAGCGAGTAAGCCAACAAGTAGTATTGCCAGAAATGCTGTTATTACTGTTTTAACCAGAGCGGTGTGCTTCTTAGAAGGAGCCCTGCCCCTAATTTCATCTTCTTTCTTCCTGTTTTTAGTTTTTTTCTTGGCAGAAGCTACCAATTCTTCGCCCTTCGGAGTATCAGCGGGGATCATTGAAGCGTTGCCGCACCTTGAACATACCCACTGTTTAGTTGTAAGCCTCCAGATTGAGTAGACAAGACCAGGAACAATTAAGAACAGCCACAAGACGACTTCGATTAGAAAACTCCCCTTTGTCACTCTCCTTAGCTCCCCCACACTTCCACACTGCGTGCAAGCATACTTATCCATACCTAATTATAACAGAAACAAGACTCATCGTCTCTGGATACATAGTCTTTGTTAATACAAGCTTAGGGGATGAAGGTGAACGAAAGCAAAATAAAAAGGGATTTTGGGAAACATCTAAGAAAACTAAGGAAGGAAAAGGGTTGGACGCAAGAAGATCTTGCCGAAAGAGCTGGAATGCATTTTACCTATGTGGGGCAGATCGAAAGAGGTGTTAGAAACCCCTCCCTGATCAATATTTATAAAATTGCAAAAGCGTTGAGATCAAAACCTAATAGGCTACTCCCTTTTTGACACTGTATCAACTAGCTCGTTTTTGCAACTTCTCCTTGTTTCAAAATTGATACCAATTTTCCTTGTATTTCAAACTTCTCGGTAATCGGTTTATACTTTGGGTTCGCAGGAAAGAGAACTGGTCTCCCTTCTATTACTTTAAACTTCTTCAAAGTAATTCCGTCTCTGTCCTCAACATAAGCAGCAACAATATCACCATCCTCTGCCAAAATTTGAGGGGAAATAATTGCCACGTCACCACTCTCTATCCCCTCGTCCACCATGCTGTCCCCAGAAACTTTGACTGCAAAA
>CALEZE010000081.1 GCA_937928235.1 uncultured bacterium
TCCCCTCTTAGGCCATTACCTGTTCCCAATGGGACAAAACTAACTGCATTCTCTATTGACGGCCTATACTCCAAAAGCGTGTAAAGAGTGGTAAAAACCGACCCTCCTAGCCTTAATCTATCTCCTTTTTTACTCATTACAGCCTCAAGGGGTTGTCCGTGCACCTTCTTAAATTTAGTCAAAAAGTTTTGGGCTTCATTTCCTGAGAAAAGCCTCCAGCCATCAGGGTCTAGTGCCAGTTGGTGGAGTTCTTTTGTGTTGGTAGGAATAGCAGCGTCAAGTGTAACCAAAGTGACGGTGCTTGCAGACTTTATTTCTTTGGAAATCATTAGTTCTCAAACTACCCCTTAGTATAAAAAGTTTCAATAGTTTGTTTTTTCACAGTTAGGTGGTACAATTGTCGTGTTAGCGTTATTTGGGCTCCAGTCAGGACCTCCAGAGAGGCTTCTAAAGGTGGTGAGAAACACTTGAACAAGAAACTTTATGTAGGGAATCTTCCCTATGAAACAACACAGGATGATCTGCGAACGCATTTCGCGCAAGCAGGTAATGTGGTTGATGCAGTTGTTATTAGCGACCGCGCAACCGGACGAAGCAAAGGATTTGGTTTTGTTGAATTTGAAACAGAAGAAGAGGCTAAAAAGGCCATTGATATGTTTAATGACAAAGACTTTAACGGTCGAAACATCATTGTCAACGAAGCACGCCCTAAGGCTGAGTAAAAGCATAACTCCCCAAGTTCCACTTAGGCACCAATTGTGATAAGCTTATAGTGTGAAAAAGTTCCTAAGTCACTTAGTACTTTTACTGCTACTTGTGGGAGTTCTTGCGTTTCTTAATTCCTGGGGCGAAAACCTGAGAAACAATAGCGGAACCAATGGGGGCGGAGGTCTACTAGAATCAATCCTCCCAGGACAGAGTTCACCCCAAACAGACACCTCGAACAGTTCCGAGGAGGGCTCAAGCCAAAATAGTCCGCAAACAAACAGTTCTTACAACGACTTTGGGCCGGTGGGCTCACTTAATCACGAATACCTCCAGGGCGGCAAAGCATCAAGTCTGGTGGTTGAAATTGACTATGTCACAGACACACCCCCCAACGACGCGGCCAGAAGCACCCTTCTCTCAACTATCAGGGAATATTCTAATAAAACAGGTGGTGTTACAACCTCTGGTGCCAACTCTTTTGCGGCGACAAAATCTTCCTACACAAACGAGGATATTGCCAGCCTAATAAATACACACAGGGGGAACTACTCTCAAGGGTCAACTGCTACGCTTTATGTTCTCTATTTGAATGGGTCATATGCAGGAAACGAGAATGCTCTAGGCTTGGCCTTCAACGCAAGTACTTTTGTTATCTTCAAAGACAGGATAAACGCAGCAACGACAGCGCTTGTTTTTGCAAACGAAATAGAACGAGCAGTCTTGGTTCATGAACTAGGACACTTGTGGGGATTGGTGAACATCAACTACGAAAGCGAAGTTGACCACGAAGACGATGAGCACCCCAACCACTCCAGCAACCGAAACAGCGTCATGTACTGGGCGGTAGAGGATGTGAGTGTTGCCAATGTTTTAAGGGGTGGACCTCCATACCAATTCGACTCAGCAGACGAAGCAGATATTGCAAAAATTAGAAGTGGAGAATACTAACTACTCTTTGGCTATGAGTGCCTGAGCAGCTAGCCCCGGGGTCCGAGCAACAACAAAAACAGACTTACTTAAAACAGGGTCCC
>CALEZE010000082.1 GCA_937928235.1 uncultured bacterium
CCATAAGTTCAAGTTGTCCCTGAACAGTACCGTCCTCCCCAAAAGGCCCGTGTAATGCGATAAAAGCCACATCTGTGCCCTTGGGTAATTCGAACTTTCCCTCTTTTGACACAACTACAGGAAAGGTTTCGTACTTTTCTTTATCAAGATTTTTGATGACTTCTTTTCCAGAAAGTAGTGAAATCTCTCGCTCTGCGGACTTGCCACCCATCAAAACTGCAACTCTTAGTTTTTTCATTGTGTCAACTTAATCCTCTCGATTTTTCCACTTACCTCTTCTCTTAGTAGCTCCTTTGCATTTTTGGCGAAGTGCTCCACCGTGTCGGTCACAAAGAACTTAACCCCACCCTTCCTCGAGGATTTGTTTTGTAAGTGATTTGAAACTAAAAATCGCTTTAGCTCTCGCGATATTAAATCCGCGGGGTCGAGAATTTCGACATCTCCCAAAAAGTCTTTTATCTCTTTCTTTATAATCGGGTAGTGTGTGCAAGCCAATACAACCAAATCTGGTTTACCTTTTTTTATATTAGAAAGATAAAGCCTCATTGCACTCTCCAAAACTTCGCCTCTCTAACCCTCTTCAATAATCGGAACTAGTAACGGACATTCTTGTTCTGTTACCTTTGTCTTTCTTAAACTCTTTTTGTAAACACCACTTGAAATAGTTCCCCTAGTTCCGATAACTGCAATTCTCTTCCTCTTGGCATCTTTAAGAAAGTTAAGCGTGGGTGTTGTTGCGTTTATTATTGGAACTGATGCGGTACTTCCATTTTGTATGGCCGCAACCGAAGAAACAGTGTGACAAGCTATAACAATGCACTTAACATTTTTTGTTAATAGAAAATTAACATCTTCCTGTGCAAATTTCCGAATAGTTTCTTTGCTTCTGGTGCCATATGGGACTCTTGCAGTATCTCCGAAGTAAATTAAGTCCTCGTGGGGAAGAGCCTTTGCAATTTTTTTGAGAACCGTTAACCCTCCAACCCCCGAATCAAATACACCAATGGGTCTTTTGTCCATTACAGATTCCTAACCGCTTCCTTAAATTTCATCCCTCTCTCTTTATAATTCTCAAACATGTCAAAACTGGCCGCAGCGGGCGAGAGAACAACAACGCCGCCCTCCCTAGTTTCTTTAAAAGAAGTTTCTACAATTTCCTCCATGGTACTTTGGCCCATATCTACGATGCTACCTTGAAAGCCAGCTTTGGTGAGGGCTTCTGCAATCCTTTTTCTAATTTCCCCAATTAGGATTATGCGATTAACATTTTTATTACTCACAACCGCTTCGGCCAACTCATCAAACCCATGTCCCTTATCTGAACCACCCAAAATAAGTGTAATGTTTTCGTCAAAAGAATTAATTGCAGCCATGGTTGGTCTGGGACCAGTGGCAAATGAATCATTGTAGAAACTTACTTCCTCCACCTTTCTGACAAACTCCAACCTATGCTCAAGACCTTTAAAGTCTTTGATTGCAGAAACAATGTCTTGTTCGGGAATGCCCAACTTCTTTGCAACAACTACCGCCGCTGCCACATTTTCCTCGTTATGGGGC
>CALEZE010000083.1 GCA_937928235.1 uncultured bacterium
TTAGATCAGAAATCACCATTGCGACGAATCTAGCGTACATCAAGTGAAGCACCGAATGCTCTGCCCCGCCGAAGTAAAGATCCACAGGTAGCCAGGTCTTGGTAATTTCAGGGTCGAAGGGCGCCTCCCCTGAGCGAGCAGAGCGAGTCGAAGGGTACCTCAAAAAGTACCAGCTCGAGTCCACGAATGTATCCATAACATCAGTCTCTCTTTTAGCTTTACCGCCACACTTTGGACAAGTGGTCTCGTAGAAATCTTTGTGCGCGGCTAACGGCCCTTTCCCTGTCCCCTCAGGCTCGTAGTTTGTAATTTCCGGTAACTTAACTGGTAGATCTTTTTCCTCAACCGCCACCCAACCGCATTCAGGGCAATCAATCATTGGAATTGGAGGACCCCAATATCTTTGCCTACTAACTAACCAATCTCGCAGGTGATAGTTTGTGTGCTTTTTCCCCCAACCCTCCTCTTCAATTTTTTTCCAAAGTGCTTTCTCAGGGGCCTTTTTAACTATATCTAAACGATACTTTTTGGCAAACTCCATATCTCTTTCGTCGTGAGCCGGCACCCCCATGATTACTCCAGTGCCATACCCCGGAGCTACATAATTGGTGTCCCAGATAGGCAACCTATCACCGTTCAGCGGATTAATAGCATACTTGCCTGTAAACTTACCCTCTTTCTCTCCTCCCCCTTCTTCATACAGAGCCGAAGTTGCGATAAATGTTGCGGCATTTAAAGTGTCAGGTCTTGTGGTAAAAACCTCGAGAGCCTCAGAGCTTCCCTCTACCTCAAACTTAATTAACATCCCTTCACTTCTGCCTATCCAATTCCTTTGGGCAGTTACTACGCGCTCGCTCCAGTCAATCTTGTCTAAACCCTCCAGAAGCCTGTCTGCATAGTCAGTTATTTTGAAAAACCATTGCTCAAGTTCTCGCTCCTCCACTATGGTTCCACACCTCTCACACACCCTTAAGTCGTCAGAGTCTTCTACCGGCTCACCATTTGCATTCTTAGGCTCTTTGCCTGCCGCCTTGGGACTCATCACTTGTTCGTCTGCCAAGACCGTTTTACATGAGGGACAAAAGTTCACAGAGGCCCTTTTTTTGTAAGCCAGACCCTTCTCCCACATTTTTATAAAAAGCCATTGAGTCCACTTGTAATAATCAGGGTCTGAAGTAGTAACCGTCCTCGTCCAATCGTATCCGTGACCTAGGGATCTCATCTGTGCCTCGTAGTTTTTGGTGGTCCTTTTGACCACTTTGCTTGGCGCTTCCTTTATCTTTAGTGCATAGTTTTCGCTATGAATTCCGAAGGAGTCATAACCAATTGGCTGAAAAACACTGCAGCCATTCATTCTCATGAATCGGCCATAGATGTCGCTGCCAGTCGATGCAAAAGCGTGTCCTGCGTGAAGTCCTTCTGCCGAAGGGTAAGGAAACATCCTAAGATTGTAAACAGGCTTTTTGGCATCATAAATGTCGGGTGTATACTTCCCATCTTTCTTCCATTTCTCCTGCCACTTCTTTTCTATCTTTCTATGATCGTACTTCTTTGGCATTTCTTAAACTTTGGTAATTATATCAACAATTTCACTAGCCCCCCACCACTATTTTTGTTAGCATCGGAATTATCTGAGTTTTTTTAGAGGAAAATATTAAAAAAAGGCCAGATTTTAAAATTGCGGTCATTAATTTGAGTGAAAATTACATATTAGCTATTTTTAGAAAACACTCAAACTAGCACAAAACATTGATAGAGAACCCTTACTTGAACAAAATAATACTTCTAATAAAAAAACGGCATTTTTCTATCTTTTCTAATTAACCGCCCAATGTTTCGCTTAAATAGCGAACTTTTAATTGTTTAGCACTCCCCCACCTCCTTTGCCAATTACTGCATTTTGAAGAAATTTAACTAGAGCTTCGTTAGTTTGTGTAAAAATATGGCCAAACTTCTCATTTTCCGCACACTTTACCGTACTTAATATTTTCTCCGCATTTCTCCGCATTTTACATTTTAGCCTCAGGAAAATTAGCAAATTTTACGCATATTTTATCATTATCGGACTCTCTTCTGTGGCATATTGATATACTTGCGTCACTAAACAACTCTGCGGAAATTGTGTTATGAAAGTCTGTGAAAATTATTAAATCTTCCCAATCTTACGGGTAAAAATTCGAGGCTAAATGCCTCTTGACAGGTTCGGTAATTATTTTAACAATAGTATAAGCAATATAACTCGTATAACCTAGGCTCAATCTTAACTGCCATGAATATCAACACAAAAACAGACAAAGTTTTAGACAATTTTTTTGAGTACTTGAATTCCAAAGGGATATCAAAAATTTCTCACAAGAATTACAGATCTGACATTCATCACTTTTTGGGTTGGTTGATTTTTAAACTCCGATCTACTTGGGGTACAGACATTGAACACCTTGGGGAGGCTGCCCCCTACTTGAAACCAGACCTGGCCAGAGAGTACCGAGAATACCTGAAGGTAAACAGCATAGCCACAAGCACGATCGACAGAAGACTTTCAACCCTGAGACACTTGGGCAAATTTTTCTTGACCAGCCAGATAATGGATTTTGATTTTATGTCTGGTGTTTCAAATGCCAGTGCAGCTTCGGCCAAAGCTCCGGAAATTAGCATTACTCAAAAATTTGAAAGCCACCTTTACACAACTCGGATATCTAAAAAAATTGTCAAAAATCATGTCCAAGATGTCGAACATTTTTTGGATTGGCTAGAAAAAAACCACCCTCAATTGTTTCGTAAAACCTCAAGCTAAATGGCCAAAACAAAACTCCCATACATATCTCCCGACATTGTCCAGCAATATGAGGGCCATGTAGCTCAAACTTCTGGAAATAGGCACGCCAAAAGAAAGATGGGCTCACTGCAAAGGTTTTTCGACTGGGCACATGAACTAGGACACTCTCCAGTTAACCCTTTCCAACAACCAGATACGCCTTTTCAAGCACAGGCACAAAACAACCAGCAAGCTCAAGAAACAACTCAGACACAACCGCAGCCTGCTGGAAACCAAGCTTCACAGACACAACAGCCCGTCGTCGAGCCTAGTCCAGCACAAACCGGAATAAATGCACCCAAAATTGCAAAGCCCGGGATTAGCAAGAAAACTGTCAAAAGAGCTGTAATTGGCGCAACAACAGTCGGGTTGGTTCTCCTCGTATTTCTACTAGTCCGGGGCCTTAGGAATGCTATCCCCACCAGGCAGGCTCCCGCAGCACCAGGAACGAGTCCAGTTGCTAAGGCAACATCTACCGCAACACCCACCAGTTCACCGGCTCCTACACCCTCAACCACAGCTACACCCACGCCTGCAAGTTCCGCAACGCCACAACCTAGTCCAACCTCTACCCCTCAAGTACAAACTAGCGCACTTGATTGGGTTACCTTTGAAAATGGCTCGCTACACATAGGTGGCCAAAAAGTTACAGACATTCTCTTCTCCACAGGCAACGCCACGAACGGTGATATAGATATCAAACCAGACGGAAGTGGATCACTCAATCTTACATTTGAGGGTAGTGATGGGGATTTTGTCGATGTAACCAACCCAAATCTCACTACGGGTACGCTAATAAAAGGCACAGTCCAAAATGATGCCAACAGTTACGATCTTCTAAGACTTTATTCGGGAACCACCCTAACAACTAAATTCACAGTCAATGCCGTTGGTGATGTATACGCAGGACGAAACATTGATGCAGCAGGTGTCATAAAAACCGGCGGCACAGAAAGAATTTCCTCCGGAGGTGAACTCAAAAACATAACAGGATACACCCAGACCTCCGGCAACTTCACTATTGCAGACGGCGAGCTCCAGTTGGGTCGCTTTTCAAGTAACCCAACAACCGGGCTTGGTGAAGGTTCGCTTATCTACAACACTGGAGACGATAAAGTTTATGTTTGGAATGGATCAAGTTGGAGTTCTTTGACTGGCAGCAGTAGTGGATCAAGTGCATTTTCCGATCTAACTGGAGGTACAAACACTTCCGCCGCAATGATAGTCGGAACCGGAGCATCCCTAACCATCTCTGGTTCAGGCACAATAAACGCCACTTCCCTTTCCTCCCTTGCAAGTACCCAATTTTTGAGAAGTGACACAAGTGATTCGTTTACTTCCGGTACCCTCACCCTTGACTCGGGTACAACGCTGGACATAGACGGAGACTTGGCCGTTGCAGATACAGATATTGCATTTAACGGAGCAACAACAACCTTCACAACAACAGGTAACTTTACCCTCACATCAGAGGGCACAATAACATTCACAGGGCTTGACTGTACCGGTAATTCGAATGTCGGTGACCTTACTGCTGATGCGACAGGTGTGGTTTCTTGTTCGGATGACGATTCCGGCGGAAGCGGCGGAGGCTGGACAGATGATGGTAGCACAGTAAGACTCTCAACAGCTTCTGACTTTGTAGCAATCGGGGCTTCCACCGCAGACGGCAAGCTTGGCATAACAGGTGCAAGAACTGGCCAAGCACTAGTTACCCTCAACGAAACAGGTGACCAAAACATCATTTCTGCAAGTGCCTCAGGCACCACAGTTTTCCAACTAGCAAGAACAGGAAATATAACAACTTCCGGAGACCTTGTGGTAAACGGCGGAGATGTCACAAGGGCTGGAGGGAACTTAACCCTCTCAACAACTTCCTCTGGCAATTTGATATTTACCAGCGCCGGGAATTTCGTTTTTACCGGCCTTGACTGTACGGGTAATGCCAATGGTGGAGCGCTCACCGCAAACGCCTCTGGTGTCGTTTCCTGTAGTGATGACAACGACACTGGCGGTGGAGGTGGCGGAAACTGGTCAATAGCAAGTGGTGCTATTTACCCAGTAAACGAAACAGTCGACCTTCTTGTCGGTGGCACAGCTAGCTCGTCTGCTAAATTCGCGGTCCTTAATGTTGATTCCGGTACACCAACCGCTTCGGTTTCCGCTGGAACATCCGGTGCAGCTTACCTAACAGCAGACGGTAATTTAGCTACAACTGCCACACAAAATCTAAAAATTGGTGGTAGCACAACCGGGAGTATAATATTCCAACCCAACACAGATACTGGAGATTATTTAGTTCTATCATCGAATGGCACAGCGCTCACCCTTACCACAACAGACGATGCAGACCTTACTCTTGCAACACACGGAACAGGCGACCTTTACTTCATAAACTCAAATTACAGAATTACAGACACTGGAGACATAACTCTGGGAGGCAGAATAATTTACGAGAATGGTGAATACATCGCCAACGAAACGGATGACTTTATCACTTTTGTAGGTGCCGGAGGTTCCGACAATACAGATCTTTATCTTGACCTAGACGGCACCTATCCTGTCCTCTACTCCAATACAGACACTAAGGTTGGAATAGACGACGACCTCGAATTTGTTGGGGGCCAAACAATCAGAACCTCAGCAGGAGACCTAACAATCGACACTGCCGGTTCTTTCCTGGTTTCCGATGCCTCCATATTTTCCGGAACCTTAACCGCAAATAGCACCTTGGCTGCTAATGGAACAGTGAACCTGGGAGACGGCGGAGACGCAATAACCATTGACTCTTCTTCCTGGGATATTTCAAGCGCAGGTGTTGGTACTGGACTCACAAGCTGGACTGTAGACTCGATAATAGTTGACGGAACGACAATCGGACACACAAGCGACACTGATCTTTTGACATTCGGATCCGCAGTGTTAACAGTTGCCGGAGATGTAAGGCTCGCCGACACCTACACATTGGAGGTTGGTGGCAAAACAGGTCTTGCCTACAATGCGTTTGCTGATGCATCTGATGCACCTGAAGAAGCGACTATAGATGCTGATAACGATTTGTACATTGGTGGTTCTTTAGAAGTTGATGGAATTATATATGGAGACGGTAGCGGGCTGACCAATGTGGCCAATTCAAGCGGTTGGACAGACGGTGGAACCACAATCAGGCTCGCAACAGCCTCTGATTTCGTGGCAATTGGTGCTTCCACTGCAGATGGGAAGCTTGGTATAACGGGTGCCAGGACCGGACAAGCACTCTTTGTCCTCAACGAGACGGGTGACCAAAACATTTTCAGTGCTTCAGCTTCCGGGACCACGGTTGCAAATTTGGATAGAAGTGGAAACCTAAGTCTTCTTTCCCAAGGCGACATTAGACTCTTTGATTCAGACAATTCCAACTACACAGGGTTCCAAGCGCCAAGCAATGTAACTAGTACAATCGTATACACACTACCTCAAGCAGACGGGAGTGCTTCTCAAGTTTTGTCTACTAACTCAAGTGGAGTTCTTTCCTGGATAGATGTTTCCGTAGATCCCGGAACTCTCTGGAACGCCGGAGGAAGCTATATCTAACTTGCTTCTGGAGAATACTTAGGAAATGATTCTTCCGGTGGCAGCAATAAGATAGCAGGAGTTTATTTGGCAGACTCTGCCCCCCTTACATTCGGAACAGATAACGACATCGCCTATACATTTTCCGGAAGTGCACTTGGGGTAACACTTGGAAACAACGACATCAATTTTGACAGCAACACCCTCTTTATAGATGGAAGTGCAAATAAAGTCGGAATTGGTAGTGCAACACCCGTTGCAAAACTCGATGTTTCAGGGGCAGTTACTGGTAAGGCACTTGTGATCTTGGATGAGACCGGTGACCAGAATGTTCTGGCTGCAAGTGCTTCCGGGACCACAGTTGCCACTTTGGACAGGAGTGGGAATCTGGCCATTGAAGGGCAACTAAGCGACCTTTCTGGAGCTACTTTGACAGTTAATGATGCACTTTCCGTGCTTGGAGGGGTCA
>CALEZE010000084.1 GCA_937928235.1 uncultured bacterium
TCAACGGGTAGCTCAGGCACTATATACCATCCGACAAAACTAAAAAGAATCAAGGGCATCTTTGGCGGCGGTGTAGTTTTCGTTGTAATGAAGAGCCTGTTCAAATTCTCTCCTTGCTGCCTCTGTGTTTCCCTGAGCAAGGTAAACTTCTCCTTTAATTAAATAAAGTTCGGAAAAAGCGCGGTTGCCGTTTTCCAGGATATTGTTTGTTATTTCAAAAACACGGTTGTAGTTTTCCAATTTTTGGTATGCCAATATTGGCTCTATTTGGTACCAGAGCATCCGCCTGGGTAGTTTTCCCTCCACTTTTTCAAATTCGGTAACTGTCCTTTCGTAGTCTCCCAAATGGTAACTTGCGGTTGATATATTAAATATTGGGTAAGGGTTTTCTGTGTCGAGACCTGCTTCTTTCTCTGCCCTATCAAGTGCGTTTTCCCAAGCCTTTTCCTCTTCCCACTCCTCCCCAAGGATAGCCTTAACGGTTGATTCCATCCCAGGCGTGTAGACAACCATATAGTCGTAATTGAAAGGTTGCCACATAGAAAGGAAATCGTAGTAAGAAACTCTTCTGTTTGGTCCGTGATAAGAATCATCTTGAACAATTATTTGGCGGGATTCGTCAAAGCCGCGCACTAAACGGAAGTGCCCTATGTCCTCCCCTACATTGAGCCAAGTTTTAACAACCACAGGAATGCCGTTTGCTGTGAATTTTTTAAGAAGCTCAATGTCACCGTTTCGGCGCCCCAAGGCTTCAAAGCCGTATTCTTTTGCCCAGTTTACAAACTCGTAAGTAAATATTGTTTTGTCGTCATTGTCTCCATCTGCATTTTGCCAAGGGCGCATAACGCCACCCAGCTCTTCCTGTGTCACATTTGCCCCATGCCAGTTAAGAATCATGGAAAGAGTGGCTGGACCACAATTGTTGAAGGTTTGGTAAGTGTGGTGAGTATTTGGGATTAAAGCGCTTTCCCCTGGTTCCTTATATGTTCCTGAAACAGAAGGCTCATTCGTACTAGTACTTGAATCTTCCCTGGTTGCGGGAACAAATCTTGTTTCAACGGGGGGTCTTTGGGTTTTGAAGTAATAAAAAACCCCACCGCCAAGTGCGGCTAACACCACGAAAAATAGTAGTAATCTTTTTTTGTTCATACCCTATTGTATCAGTTAGTGCCAAAAATACGGTATAATTTTGTTATGGAGAAAGCTTATTTTGCCGGAGGCTGCTTTTGGTGTACTGAGGCAATATTTAGAAGACTTCGTGGAGTGGAGGAAGTAATTTCCGGTTATTCAGGTGGAAGTACCGATAAGCCTAGTTATGAAGAGGTGGTTTCTGGCAATACCGGACATGTGGAGGCGATTGAGATTACCTTTAGCCCCAAGAAAATTTCTTACGAAGACCTTCTTTATGTTTTCTTGAGAACTCACGACCCGACGGATACAGGTGGCCAAGGTGCGGATAGGGGTAGTCAGTATTTGTCTCGGGTTTTTTATACCAGTGAGGAGCAGAAGGCTTTGGCCGAAAAAGCAATTGAGAAAGCTCAAGCGGAATACGATGAGCCCATTGTGACCGAGATTTTGCCTTTTGAGAACTTTTATGAGGCGGAAGGGTATCACCAAGACTACTATGAAAGAAATAGATCTGCTGGCTATTGCAGGCTAGTGATTGACCCCAAAATAAAGAAATTGGAAGAAAAGATGAGCGAGTTTATTGAGAGTTAGGAGTTTCTGCGATTGC
Organism: uncultured bacterium; assembly: GCA_937928235.1. GTDB lineage: Bacteria > Patescibacteriota > Microgenomatia > UBA8517 > UBA8517 > CALEZE01. The sequence goes on from CALEZE010000084.1 coordinate 1,736, forward strand.
AATTCCCACACCTTTCAGGCTGAGATAGGCAATGATATCCTTCCTGAACGATGCCCTAGCTTCTTTTGCTTCTCTAGTTAGGTCCCCTATGTTTCCATTTGGATTAAAGTCGAAAGTTACAACTTGCCCTCTTTTTTTAACTACAAGTTTCGAATTTGGCGATAGACTTGTTGGAATTACGATTGAGGCGTCGTCGTGATAGCGCAGAGGTGAGTGAACATAAGCATCTGCCGCGCCTTCCGCGTACATTTCTACTCTTGGAACACCCCCAACTGAGAATTTATAGAATTCGACAATTTGATGAAAAATCTCATCATTGAGGTCTTTAGGCAGGATGCCGAAGTTGATTTCTGCTTTTTCACCTATTCTTTCCATGAATAATTCCTTTCCGGGCAGTCCGCAGATAATACCGAAAGATCGGCGCTATTGCAAGTACTGAATGAGAGTGCGAATAACCTTTTTAGTCTCGGTGAAGAGGATGCTGTTAAGTCCTGCCTGGCGGGCCGCATCAACATTTTCTCTATTGTCGTCAACAAAAATTATATCCTCAGGTTTTTTGCCGATTTTTTTGGCAACTGCAAGATAGGCGTTTGAACTTTGTTTGTGAGTACCCATGTCTTCCGCTGAGAAAACCTTTTCGAATATGGCCGTAAGCCTTGGGGCAATTTCTGGTGCCTTCTGGATCTGGCCGGAGGTGAAAATAAAAAGATTGGCTTTACCTTTGTTTTCTTTCAAAAAGCTCAAAAGAGGTTCATTAAAAGCGAAGTGTTTTTCAAAGACGAAGCCGGGTTTTTGGGAAAGTTTGCTGTAGAGACCATTAAGTCCTCCTTTGTAGTCTTTGTCTTCTGTGAAAAGTAGTACTCTGGAGAAATCAAATAGGAATGTGGGCCTCATTCTTTGGAGTTATTGATGAGCTCCTCTGCTTTTTCTCTTCCTTGAAACTCACCCATCTTGACCCATTTTCCTTTTTCCAAGTTTTTGTATACCCCAAAGAAATCCTTCACCCGTGCCAACTCCATTTCATTTGCGTCCTCAAGTTTTTCGTAGCTTCCATAGATTGGGTCTATCTTTTTGTCTGCAACTGCAATTATTTTAGTGTCTATCCCACCATCGTCCTCCATCTCGAGGTAGCCAATCGCGTGACACTTGACGGTCACTCCAGGGTAAATTGGTTGGGAAGAAAGCATGACAACATCCAACGGGTCCCCGTCTTCCCCTTTTGTGTCGACAACATACCCGTAGTTAAAAGGGAAATAGTTTGCTCCATGAAGAAATCTGTCTGCAATTAACTCCCCTGTTTTTTCGTCCACCTCGTACTTGACTTTGGAGTCCTTGGGTATTTCTATAAAAACTTTAAAATCCATGTGTCAATTTTAAATACTTGAGTCGTAATTTACAACACCGAACTAAACATCAAGTTCAGCAAACCTTGCGTGCGTTTGAATATATTTCTTTCTTGGTGCAACTTCACTTCCCATAAGCATGGTAAACACCTTGTCTGCACCCTCCGCATCTTCAATGTTTACCTTTTTGAGGGTGCGGTTTTTGGGATCCATTGTGGTTTCCCAAAGCTGTGTGGGGTTCATTTCACCTAAACCTTTGTAGCGTTGAACCGTAACTTTTCCGTTTGCCATTTCCTTTCTTAATTTTTCCTTTTCTTCTTCGTTGTAGGCGTATTCAACCCTTTTCCCTGAAGAAACCCTAAAAAGTGGCGGAAGGGCAACATATAGGTAACCCTTTTCTATGATCTCCTTCATATGGCGGTAGAAGAAAGTGAGAAGAAGGGTTTTGATGTGTTCGCCGTCGACATCTGCGTCCATCATGAGAATTACCCTGTGGTAACGAAGTTTTGAGTAGTCTTTTGTTTCTCCGATCCCTGCCCCCAAAGCAACAATCATGTCTTTTAGTTCTTCAAACTTAACAATTTTGTCCAAGTGGGCGCGTTCTGTGTTGAGAAGCTTTCCTCCGAGCGGGAGAATAGCTTGGAATTTGCGGTCTCTTCCCTGCTTGGCGGAACCACCTGCTGAGTCTCCCTCTACTATATATATTTCGGAAAGTTCGGGGTCCCTGGACTGACAGTCCGCAAGTTTCCCAGGAAGCGAAGCGCCTTCTAGTGCACCTTTTCTCAAAACAGCATCTTTGGCTGCACGGGCGGCTATTCTTGCCCGGGCGGCCAACATGACTTTCTCAACCACAGATTTGGCATCGCTTGGATGCTCTTCAAAATAGGTGTCCAAACCCTCTTTAACGGCCGATGTCACGAACCCTTGCACTTCTGGGTTATTGAGTTTTGCCTTGGTCTGGCTTTCAAATTGCAAATTCTCCGAAGGCATTTTGACATAAATAACGGCGCTCAAACCCTCCTTCATGTCTTCCCCTGTTAGGCCTTTGTCACCGGCAAGTTTTTCGGCGGCGCCTATTTTTTTGGCGTAGTCTCCAAGCGAGCGGGTCAAAGCCATCCTAAAACCAGTTATGTGGGTTCCGCCGTCTGTGGTATTAATCCCGTTTACATAACCTTTTACATTTTCGTTGAAAGTGTCTGTGTATTGAATGGCAGCTTGCATTTCTATGCCTTCTTCCTCGTTTTCTTTTTGAACATATATGACATCGGAAACAGTGTTTTTGCCTCTATTTGAGTGTGCTACCAAGCTTTTTATACCGCCTTCGAAGTAGTAGTGAGTTTCGTCATCGTCCCTTTCGTCTTCGAAGTGGAAAGCAAGCTCTGGTACCAAATATGCTCTGTCTTTAAGGAAGGTTTTAATTCTTTTTTTGTCAAAAACTAAATCTTTAAAAACATCGTTGTCTGGCATGAAGGTGGTGATGGTACCGGTTGTGTCCTTGCCAATTTTGATACCCCATTCCTTTGGGAACCATTTGTCTATGTCTGCCTGCTTTGCTTCTTTAACATCTGCTTTTCTTTTACCTTCGTTGTATTCCTGGTAGTAGGCTTTGCCGTTTCTAAGGACAACCACCCTAAAGTAGCTGGAAAGCGCATTAACAACGGATGCACCAACACCATGAAGCCCCCCGGAAACTTTGTAAGCACCACCGCCGAATTTACCACCGGCGTGGAGTTTGGTCATGGTGAGTTCCAGTGCCGAAACACCCGAAGCGTGCTTGTCGACAGGAATACCTCGACCATCGTCTCTTATGGTTGCTGCGCCGTCTTTGTGAATTGTTACCCAAACATTTTCTGCGGTTCCTGCAAAAGATTCATCGACCGAGTTGTCTATGATTTCTCTTATACATTCGTGAAGCCCTCTCTCGTCCGTGGAGCCGATATACATTCCGGGGCGTTTCCTGACAGGCTCCAAGCCCTCAAGCACTTGGATTTCTTTAGCCGTGTAATTTTTAATGTTTGGTCTTGGTGCCATCTCTTAATTTTACCTTAGTTAGTTTGTATTGCAAAGTTGGTTAGTTGCAAGTTTACATTACCATTGGCTTCAATTCTTGCCTTAGTCTCTGTGGCGCTTTTAGCTATTTTCGCCGGAGTTGATAGGTCTTTTCCTCCAGCCCCAATTGTTTCGTGTGCGGCAAAGATAAGGTTACTTAAAAAAGTTATTGCTTCTCCACGGTCTTTGATATTTGCTAAGTGTGCCAACTTTTCAGCAGTTTCCATGCCCATGAAATTAGCCATTTCTTTTATCGTCTTGCTGTCCAGAGTTTCTCCTTTAATTTTAGTGACTTCGCATCGTGAGACTATGGTTGGCAGAACCGAGCTTTCCGTTTCTGCAGTAAGAACAAAGCTTATGTTTTCCTGAGGTTCTTCTAGGTTTTTAAGGAAAGCATTGAGTGCCTCGACTGATGCCTTGTTAATGTCTTTTATATAAACAAGATATTTTTGTGTGTGGCTGAGATTTGTAAACTTTGCAAGCTCTCTAACATCTGCAATCTTTTGTAAACTAAACTCAAATACTTGAGCTCCTACTTGTTTGGAAATCGCTTTAACTTGTTTTGCTAAAGCGCCTTCGTCTTTACCTATTAGAAGATGTGCGTGCACAGAATAAATTTAAAAGCAAAAGAGTAAAAAGTCAAAAATCGCTTGATACCCAAACCCCTTTGAGTAATAATGAGAAGAACTCGCAATGTAGGGAGAATTTCTGTATTAGTAATTACCGTGCCTGCTCAAACTGCCAATCCACAACAGCCTAGTAATCCCAATCAGGGAGCGTCTCCTAATGGGCAAGGACAAAGAACCATTTCCGACATTCTTGTAGCCCAAGGGATTTTAGATGCTGCAAAAGCTGAGCAGGTAAAGGCTGCAGAAATCCAGACTGGCAAGACCCAGGAAAATATTTTGCTGGAGCAAAAGATAGTTTCTGAGGATGCCATTATTAAAGCAAAGGCGGAGCTCTACAACATTCCTTATGTTGACTTGGCGGCAACCCCCGCCTCCCCCGAAGCAATATCTTCACTTCCCCAAGAGGTGGCGCAAAGGTTTAAGGTTTTTCCGGTTTCAGTAGACAAAAACAACAAAGAACTTTCGCTTGCAATGGTGGATCCCTTGGACTTGACCGCGATTGAATTTATAGAACAAAAAACTGGGTTAAGAGTAAAACCACAAGCTGCTGAAACCACAAAAATTGAAGAGTTTATTTCAACCAGATATTCAACCTCTCTTTCTGACGAAGTGACTGCAGCACTCAAAGAAGTAGGTTCCGAAAGACAAACGGCCAGAACCCTTGATGTAACAAAGACTGGTTTTATTAGGGAAGAAAAAATCGCTGAGATTGTTAGCCATATCTTGGAGTTTGCTATGAAGAGTAGGGCTTCCGATGTTCACATTGAACCAATGGAAGGAATGACAAGGGTGAGGTACCGAATTGACGGTATTTTGCAAGAAAAACTAACCATACCCGTTGGGCTTCATGATGCCCTCGTTTCTAGGATAAAGATTTTGGCGGGAATGAAGATTGACGAGAAGCGAATTCCCCAAGACGGCAGGTTTAATTTTAAAGCTTCCGGAAGTGAGGTGGACCTTCGTGTGTCCACACTCCCCACTGCATGGGGTGAAAAGGTGGTTATGAGGCTTCTCAAAAAAACCGGAGGTGTTCCCGAACTTACAGATCTTGGTTTGCGAGGGCGAGCGCTTAAAAATTTGCAGGACTCTATCCTTCGCCCACATGGAATTATTCTTATTTGTGGACCCACCGGTTCCGGTAAAACAACAACCCTTTACTCCATAATTTCGCAAATTAATACGCCCAAGGTTAACATCATGACACTGGAGGACCCCATTGAGTACAAAATGGCAGGGGTTAATCAGGTGCAGGTCAACCCCGCGGCAGGACTGACATTTGCTTCTGGATTAAGATCCTTCTTGAGGCAAGACCCGAACATTATTCTTGTTGGAGAGATAAGGGACCAGGAAACAGCAGAACTTGCCATTCAGGCTTCTCTCACCGGGCATTTGGTTTTCTCCACCCTTCACACAAACGACGCTGCGGGAGCTCTTCCTAGGCTTTTGGATATGGGTGCGGAGCCTTATCTTTTGGCGTCTTCAATGTCAGCAATTGTTGCGCAAAGAGTTGTGAGGCGAATTCATGATAAGTGCAAAACCCCTTATCAACCAGAACAGCAGGTTGTAGAAAGCATCAAAAATGTTCTGGGGCCTCTTTATAAAGAGCCGCAACAAGGGCCTGTACAACTATATAAAGGAGAGGGAGATGCTGAGTGTGGCAATTCCGGATATCACGGAAGGGTGGGTATTTTTGAGGTGCTCCCAGTTTCGGAACGAATAAGTAGGCTTATTTTGGAAAGGCAGTCCGCCGCTGAAATTGAAAAAGCGGCCAAAGAAGAAGGAATGATTACACTTAAACAAGACGGTTACCAAAAGGTGCTAGATGGAACAACGACAATTGAAGAGGTCTTAAGAACAGCAGAAGAATAATGACAAATACAAAAGAACTTCTCCAGCTAACGGTTGACACCAAGGCGTCTGATTTGCATATCATTTCAGGTATTGCCCCTAGTGTTCGTATAGACGGCGAACTAAAGCCTGTTAACAATGTAGGAGTTTTGACTGCCGACATGGTGGGAACACTTCTCAAAGAAGTGATGAATAGTGAACAACTTGAGAAGTTGACTGTCAACAAAGAGATTGATTTTTCGCTTTCCTTTTCCGACAAAGCAAGGTTTAGGGTTAATGCTTACACTCAAAGGAATGGTCTGGCGGCGGCTTTTAGAAGAATCCCCCTAGAGGTACCGACAATAGAAGGGCTTAAACTTCCCAAAGTACTTCATTCATTTACGAATTTAAGGCAGGGACTGGTACTTGTTACAGGCCCAACCGGTCACGGAAAATCTTCCACCCTTGCAGCAATGATTAACGAAATTAACCAAACAAGGGCGGCTCACATTTTAACCATTGAAGACCCAATCGAGTTTATCTTTAAGCCATCAAAGTCAATTATTTCTCAGCGAGAAATGAAAACAGACACGCACTCTTGGCAGGTGGCCCTAAGGTCCGCGCTTCGTGAAGACCCGGATGTTGTTTTGGTGGGAGAAATGCGAGACCACGAAACAATTTCTGCAGCCCTTACAGTTGCTGAAACGGGACATTTGGTTTTTGCCACACTCCATACAAATTCCGCGGCGCAAACCATCGACAGGATAGTTGATGTCTTTCCCGAAGAGCAGCAGGGCCAGGTGCGTTTACAACTTTCGAATGTTATAGAAGCTGTTTTTTCACAAAGACTCCTCCCTGTTATCGGAGGTGGAAGAACCGCAGCGTATGAGCTGATGCTTGGCTCCTCTGCCATAAGAACATCTATAAGGGAAGGAAAAACCCACCAAATTGAAAGTATTTTACAAACCTCTTCAGAAGCCGGAATGAACACACTGGAGCGCTCCCTTGCCCAGCTTGTCAATGAGGGCAGAGTGACTGTAGAGACCGCTCAAAGTTGGTCCATAAGGCCCGAAGAGCTTACTCGCCTTATTCGCTCTGCTGGCGCCGATCCTCAAAAATGAAAAGGTTTAATTACAAGGCAAAGGACAAAAACGGTCAGTTAGTTTCAGGAGAAGTTGAAGCTTCAGATGAACAATCAGCTGCGAAGCTGGTTCGACAAAAAGGACTTGTCGTAATCTTAATAAAACCGGTTCGTGGCGGATTGTCTGACATCTTCAAAGGTTTCAAAGACAGAATAAAGGTAAGCGATGTTGCCAATTTCACAAGGCAGCTGGCAACGATGGTTAATGCCGGGCTTCCAATAATAGATGCCTTGGCAATTCTTCGTGCACAGACGAGCGGTGCAATGAAGAAAGTGGTTACGCAAGTTCTTGCGGATGTTGAGGGAGGAGATCCCCTCTCAAGAGCCTTCGAGAAACACTCGAAAGTTTTTAATCCGACTTATGTCGCACTTGTTAAATCTGGTGAGGCGGGAGGTGTCATGGACCAGGTGCTTGTTCGTATTGCCGACAACTTGGAGAAACAACAAGAGTTTGGTGGAAAGGTGAAAGGGGCTCTTATTTACCCCGCGATCATTGTCGTGGGTATGGGAATAGTCGGGCTTATTATGATGATTTTCGTTATTCCAAGGCTCACTACGCTTTATGACGAATTTGATGCGGAGCTTCCCTTGGCTACAAGGATTCTTATTGGTTTTTCTGATTTACTGGTTAAATTCTGGCCCCTACTTCTTATCTTGGGTGGTTTGGGAGTTTATATTCTTGGGATGTACAGGAAGACAGAAGTTGGTAGGAGAAAAACAGACGAGATTATATTCAAGATCCCCGTGTTTGGAGATTTGCAAAGACAGGTGATTTTGACGGAGTTGACAAGAACACTGAGTTTGATGGTTGGTGCCGGGGTTTCTATTCTTGAAGCACTTAATATCACCGCCGGTGTTGTAAACAATGTTCTTATCTCCGATGCATTAAAAGATGTTGCCGATCAGGTGGAAAAAGGCTTCCCTGTTGCTTATGCATTTGCCAAACACCCCGAAGCATTTCCATTTATTCTTTCCCAGATGATTTCTGTTGGTGAGGAAACTGGAAAAATGGAGGAGGTTTTGGGCAAGATAAGCCATGTTTTTGAAGTTGAAAGTGACCAGAAGGTAAAAGCTCTAACCTCCGCAGTTGAGCCTTTGGTGATGGTCCTTTTGGGTATAGGTGTAGGGTTTTTGGTTATCGCCATAATTCTCCCCATTTACAACCTCACAAGCCAGTTCTGACCTTGACACACGAGCCTTTAATGCTTGATACTGGATAAAGAGATTTCCTTCTCACCGAAGGGGGTGAAAATGAATTGACTGCCCGAAAATTTAACTTAGGTTTTACTCTTGTAGAGCTTCTTATTGTTATTGGTCTTTTGGGATCTATCGCTCTTATTGTTATTTCGGCCATTAACCCTGTTGAACAGGCAAATCGTGCCCGAGACACAAGGTTTAAAGCTGACGGTGGACAGCTGATTTCAGCTATTGACCGCTACTTTGCGGCGCGAAGTGAATTTCCTTGGGTAACTACTTCTGTCGTTGCAAACAACGACGCATCCTTTGGCTTTGCAAGCGCTGGAAATGAAGGAGTAGGTATTTGTGGAAGCGATTGTACAACTGACGGCGTTCTTATTAGCCAAGATGAGCTAAAGACGGAGTTCAGGAATCGTGACTTTATTACTGCCCATTCAGGAACAGACGACTCTAAGAAGATATTTATAGGCAAAACAACCGGTACATCACAGAGTGTTTATGCATGTTATATACCGCTTTCGAAGTCAACGAGGCAAGCAGCTGTAGCCGATGCTAAGGTTTATACGCTTAATACCTCCGATGGCTCAAGAACGGCAACAAGCACTTGTGACGCTGATGCGTCTGACTGGATTACAAACGGTTGTTATGTTTGTATCCCTGAGTAAAAACCTACCTGGCTTTTAACTCTAAGTTAGGGCCAGGTGGTTTTGTAACCAGTAAAAATCTTACATATTAAGTTATGGATGTAGTGCTTGTTCTTGTAGGAGCTGTAATTGGCTCCTTCTTAACTGCTTGGACCTACAGGGCTACCAGAAACCAAAAGGTATGGCAAGGAAGGTCTAAGTGTGACAAATGCGGCAAAGAACTGTTGTGGTACGACAATATTCCCGTTATCTCCTACCTTTCACTTTCCGGCAAGTGTAGGCATTGTGGAAAAAAGATATCACCCAGATACCCTCTTATAGAAATAACAACTGCAACAACTTTTCTTTTTGCATACAGATTTGCAATTAATTGCTCTTCCCTCTCCTCCCCCATTTGTTCTTGGATGTCTGAAGGTACTATTGGGCTAATTGCACTTTTGTTGTTGTTGGCGGTTCTCTTGGGGGCGCTCTTTACAGACCTAGAGGAAAAATTAATTCCTGACGAAATGGTTTTCTTCGGACTGGTTTTGGTCTTTGTTTTTTATCTCATCACAGACTTTACTGGCATATACTCTTACTTATTAGCCGGCCTTGTTTCCGCTGGCGTACTTCTATTGATTGCTCTTTTTACGGGAGGAAAAGGTATGGGGTTGGGAGATGTAAAACTGGCTATACTTTTGGGGAGTGTCCTTGGCCCTGCACTTGTTTTTTATTATATGTTCACAGCTTTCTTGACAGGTGCTCTGGTGGGCTTGATACTGGTTTTAGGTAGGAGGTTTAAGTTAAAGCAAGAAATAGCATTTGGACCCTTCCTGCTTTTTGTCTTTGCAGTAGCATTTCTTTTGGGAGAGAGCTTTTTTAGAGGAATATTGGGAGTATGAACTTTTGGATAAACAAGACAATTAAAAAAGTGTTTCATAAAAAGAACCAAAAGGGGCTCACCCTTGTGGAGCTTTTGATAGTTGTAAGCATAGTTGTTTTTCTGGTGCTTCTTGCAGCATGGTTTTACAGGTCGCAAGTTTTGAAAGGTAAAGACACAAGAAGAAAAGCGGACCTGAAAAGAATACAAGTCGCTGTTGAGGAATACGAGAAAGATAACAATTGCTATCCCACACCAGATCTTGTGACTTGCGAGCCAGGAACAGGACTTGAGCCTTATCTTGATGACATTCCCTGCGACCCAGATAGTGAAGCATCGTATTTGTACGAACATGACAGTACAGGAAATTGTCCTAGCTGGTACCGATTGCTTGCTAATCTTGAAGACCCTAACGACCCCGAGGCGCAAAGTGCCTGTGGTCCTGGCGGAACATTTAACTACTACATTTCAAGCCCAAATGCACCTACATGTAATTTGATAGAGTCTCACTACTTCGGATGCAAAGGCGGGGTTTGTTTGGAAATTCTTTGGGACAACAACAGGCCCGGTCCTGAGTGCGACCCCAACTATACAAGCTCATCTTGTTATGGACAGTGCGGTCCACCACAGAATGAATGCAAACCTTGGAACGAGTAGTTTTAGCTAAATGAAAAACTTTACAAAAAGTGAACTTAAGATTGTGGGTATTATACTTCTTGTAACCGCCCTTGTTTCTCTGCAGAACTTTAAGGTTTCCATAAGAAGGGCAAGAGATGCCCAAAGAAAAGGCGATGCAAGGACTATTTACCAGGCCTTGGAGGCCTACCACGCAGACTTTGGCTTTTATCCCTTGGCAACGGAAGATGGGAAGATATTAGCCTGTGAGAAAGAAGTTGTGGATGTTGAGGGTGCAAGAAGCATTGTTTTGGAAGAAAGACTGCGTGCAACTATGGATCCCTGCGAGTGGGGTGAGGATTCCCTTGCCGACTTTACGGACCCTGAATACCCTCCCTATTTAAATAAACTCCCCCGGGATCCTCATTGGGAAGATGGTGTTATGTATCGCTACGATTCAACCACGAGGAATTTTCAGATTTTAGCGGCTCTCGAAGGAACAGACGAGGCGGAGTATGACCCTTCAATAGAAGTCCGGGGTGTGTCTTGCGGAAGTCGTATTTGTAATTATGGTAGGGCCCCGGGGTCTGTCCCCCTTGATAAATCCTTGCAGGAATACGAAAATGAAACTATAGAATAATTTATGAATCTGCCCAAAAAACTTCTGCGCACAAACTTCGGGTTTACCCTTGTAGAGCTTCTTGTGGTTATGGCGATACTCTCATCATTAGTTGCACTGGTTGCGGGTGGTTACAGGAGTGCACAAACAAGAGGGACAGATGCCCAGAGAAAGGCAGACTTGAGGGAGCTTGCGAATGCTCTTGAATTATTTTATGAAGACTACAAGCAGTACCCTCCGGAATCAAACGAGAATGTTACTGCTTGCCCATGGGATTTCACAACAAGCACGGGAACTGAGTGTGTATGGGGTGAGAGTGAAATGACAGATGGGAAAACTTCGTATTTCAAAGTGTTACCCGAAGACCCAGATTCTGGACAGAATTATGTGTACAAAATTGTTTCTGGCTCAAATAACCAAAAATTCCAGTTGTTTGCCAGGCTCGAAAACCCTGAAGATATCGATTGCCTGAACGACGATTGTGCAAACCCCGGAGTAACAATCACTTGTGGTGGTAGCAGTCTTTGTAATTTTGCAGTTACGAGTAGCAATACAGACGCAACAGAATGAAGAAACTAATTTCCAATTTACAATTTACAATTTACAAGAAGAACGAGCGGGGTTTTACATTGATTGAACTTCTTGTTGTTGTTTCGTTGGTTGGCATTTTGGCAACGCTGGTTCTAGCCAACCTAAATGCGGCAAGAGAAAGAGGAAGGGATGCACAGAGAAAGTCGGATATTAAAAGTATTCAAAATGCACTCCAGCTTTATTACAATGACTATGGAATCTTTCCCGATGACAATTCTGGTGGTCAGATACTAGGTTGCGGGGTGGCAGGCACTAGTGCTTGTACTTGGGGTGAGGAGTGGGCTGCCGGTGGTACGAAAATCATGGGTGTTTTGCCCTCAGACCCCATACCAGGGATAGACTATGTTTATCAGAGATCGTCGCTTGATGGCTACATACTTACGGCGTGTCTGGAAAATGTAAGCGATGACGACGGAATTGCGGATGGAGGCGGAATAGACTGCGATAGTAATTGGATGTATCAAGTGGAACAATGACCTGCACAAGTTACAAATCACAAATCACAAATCACAAACGGGGGTTCACCCTCGTTGAGCTTTTGGTTGTTGTGGGTGTGCTAGGGATTCTTGCCAGCTTGGCATTGGTTTCCTATACTGGTGCTCAAAAACAAGGAAGGGACACGCAAAGAAAATCAGACCTCAAACAGTATCAAACAGCTCTCGAGATTTTTGCTAATAAAAACAGCAGTCTTTACCCTTCTCGCACTACGACTGTAAATGCGTCCGGTACATTTTGCTCGACGGACCTTTCCTTGACTGTTTGCCCTGAAGACCCTAGGAATTCAGAAGATGCAACTTATGTTTATAACTACCAATCAAACGGTACAGGAGCAGGAAGCGTGGACGCTACGCAATATGTTTTGTGGTCCAAACTAGAAAACCCAGATACTACCACTTACTTTGTTTTGTGTTCAACTGGGGCCGCTGGTGAGGCAACTAGCGGTATTCCTCCAACCGGAGGTGTATGTCCACTATGAGTTTAAATTACAAATTACAGATTTCAAATTACAAACGCGGCTTTATACTCATAAAAACCTTGCTTCGCAAGAACTTTGTCAATGTTCAGCGGGGCTTCACATTGATCGAGCTCCTGGTAGTCATTTCGATTATTGGTGTAGTGATGGGGCTTTCCTTTTTTGGTTTACAGGGCGCAAGGGAATCCGCCAGAGACGCCAGAAGAAAGTCGGACTTAGAACTTATTCGCTCTGGCCTCGAACTATACAGGTCTGATTGTAACCAATATCCTGCCAGTTTGAACGACCCCCTGATAGGCGACGACTCAGTCCCCTCTTGCACGACTACTAATGTTTATATAGAAGATGTTCCGGATGATCCGAATAACCCAGTAAGAACCTACAGGTATTATTCCAATGGCACCGTGTATTCCATTTGCGCAAGCCTAGAGGAAGGCGTTGGTTCAGTTTCCTGTGGCGGAAGCGACAACTGTGGAGAAACATGTAACTACAAGGTGGAGAACCCTTAAAAATGGTCTTTCGCCACACAAAAACTTCTAGTCGCGGATATACACTTCTCGAGATATTAGTTGCCCTTAGCATTATTGGTTTAATTTTTACCTTCGGGTTTGCGAGTTTTCGAGATTTTTCAAGAAGGCAGCTTTTGGCTACAACAAAACGGAGCCTGGATGGAAATGTAAGAATTGCGTTGCAAAAGGCTCTATCTGGAGAAAAACCTTCAGATCCCAACTGTGACGACCCCAACACCCTAACGGGTTACAATTTTAGGGTAGATTCTGCCACACAGTATTCCATTGAGGCTGTTTGTACGGGCGGTTTGGTTGAAACAAGATCAGTTGAATTACCTTCTGAAATAACTATCTCTATCCCCTCACCCAACCCGGTGTTGTTTAAAGTCTTGGGCCAAGGGACCAATATCCCCGCTTTAGGCACAGTAGTTTTGACACTAACCCAATCAACAACAGGAAGCACACAAACTGTTTCTATTCACACCAGCGGAGAAATTAAATGAGAAGAAAATTAGGACACGAGAAAGGCCAAAGTCTTTTTGAAGTGGTACTTGCTCTTGCAGTAATAACCACAATTGTTGTTGCGCTCATTATTCTTGCCTCGAATGCAATAAGAAATACGACATTTTCCAAAAACAAAACCTTAGCAACCCGGCATTCCCAGGAAGCGATGGAGTGGTTAAGAGGAGAAAGAGATGAGGATTGGGATGATTTTGCGCTCCGTGCACTAATACCAACCTATTGCTTGCCTGAACTTGCTTGGTCCACTTCAATTGTTGGCAATTGTGGAACAAATGACACAATAGACGGGACAGAGCTTTTTCGCGAGATTTCATTTTCTACTGTAGCTGCTGACAATATTCAGGCAGATGTCGCAATCTACTGGACAGACGCACAAGGTCTTCACGAAGTGCGAACGGTAACTAATTTAACGGATTGGAGAGTTCAATAGAATGAAGAAGGATATAAGATCTAGGATCTACGATCTAAGTAAAGGAATTTCATTAATTGAAATCCTGGTGGTGATTACAGTTTTTGCAATTTTGGCTATTTTGGCAACGCGAGGGATTTATCTCACTCTCCAGGGAAGTCGCAAAAGTGAGGCAACAACAAATGTGAGAGAAAACTTAGACTATTCCTTTGCTGTTATGGAAAGACGCCTAAGGAACGCAAAAAGTGCAACCTGCGCAAGTGCAACTAGAGTTGATTACCAAGACAAAGACTTTAAGTCCACCTACTTTTCCTGCGAAAGCGTTGGCACAGATGGCTATATCGCATCTGATTCCGCAAGAATTACAAGCGAAGATGTTAGTATCACAAGCTGTACATTTACCTGTTCCGCTGAAGGCGGGGGTGTCCCCTCTTCTGTTTCGGTTTCTGTAACAGGAAAAGACAAAAATACACAAGGAGCGGGTTCGGCAACGGTAACTGTTTCTACAAGGATTTTCCTCCGTAATTACTAAATTTAGCCAAGAAAAAAGCCTCGAGCTTTTGTGTTGCCTCAAGGCTTTTCTTTTTTCTTTGCGGTCAAAAAGTGTCCTACAATGGCCACTCTTCGGGGTTGTCTTTTGTTCGCTCGCGGATATATTCGGCGCCAGAGCGGGAAATGACAACATCGTCATCTTGGGCTGCGCCACTAAAGCCGAGAAGCCAATAATGGCCGGTGGACTCGTCCTTAATGATGATGCACCCGCGATATTCCGTCTCACCGTATTTGAGGGGCCGTACGCCGCTGCCGCTATCGGTCCAGGTTGAGTACGCATACGCGATTTTCATTAAGACAACGCCGAGGTAGTTAGTACCAGTGTCGTCTTTCCCCCGGTTGGGATCGGCACGCCGCTCGATGCTGACCAGCGCTTTATAGTGAATGCTGTGCATTTTTGCGATGTGCTTGTCGTCACCAAGGTGAACAACCGCCGCGACGCCGCGCCCAACTCCCATATCGCGTGCTTTCGCAAGCATGGCGTCTAGAACGCCTTCAAAGCGGACTTTGTCCGTATCTCCAGTTGAGCCGCCCATAAAAAATCTCCTTGTAGGTAGTTTTTATCTATGAATGCATAGACACATTCCTACCTACAAAGTTTCCGCAAAGTGTAAATGTACGCGCTGTCCGGCAAACCAAAGCGCTTTGCTTCCCTGCCTGAGACAGCGTGGAAATAATACCAAAAGTTGGAGAAATAAGCAAGTTATAGGATATACTCAAAGAGTTTAATTGACCAGGTTTTGGCTAGGTTGTAAACTGTTTGTATGCGCAAACTGCCCAGTTTTGAAAAAGGACAAGCACTCCTTTTGGTACTTCTTTCCATGGCTGTTGTTTTGACAGTTGTCCTTTCTATCGTCTCTAGGTCCATAACAGACATAAGTGTTACCACCCAGGCAGAGGATGCACTGCGTGCTTTTTCCGCAGCAGAGGCAGGTGTGGAACGAGCACTAATCATTGGAAGCGACATTGGAACAACCCAACTGGGGGAGGCCGAATTTGAGGCGTCTGTCACCTCATTTGCTTCAGGAGAAAAAAGTTTTTCCTACCCTGTAAGCATTCTTTCAGGGGATGCGCTTACCACATGGTTTGTTGCGCATGATGACAGTGGGAATTTGGTCTGCAGTGCAGAAACCCCTTGCTTTACTGGTGATAGGATGAAGGTTTGTTGGGGCACTTCTGGGACTCCTTCCGGAAACGCTACCACACCGGCTGTTGAGGTGAGTGTTTTTTACTTGGCAACCCCCGGAGACTATTCAACAGCAAGAGTCGCAAGAGGAACATTTGACCCTAATTCTTCAAGGACAGGTACGAACAATTTTGCAGCGCCAGATGCTGGAACCTGCACAGTTGGCAGTACAAACTATGCTTTCCAAAAGACAATTACCTTTTCTTCATTAGGCATCCCGGCTGGGAGCTATGGAGTTCAGGACGGTCTACAGTTTGCAAGAGTTAAGATGTTTTATAATGCTGCCACCTCTCACCCTGTTGGTGTGGATGTGAATTTTGCTGGAAACACACTCTTGCCTTCACAGGGCTTGAAGATTGAGTCTTTCGGAACTTCCGGTACGGCTAACAGGAAAATCGAAGTATTCAGGTCTTATGGCGAGGCACCACCCATATTTGATTCTGTAGTATTTACACCTTCGGGAGTTACAAAATGAGTGTAGGTTTAGACATTGGTTCAAGAACTATAAAGATTGCGGAGCTAGCTCCGGAGGGCAAGACCTTTAGATTGAAAGGTTCGGGGGTTGTTGGTTACAAAGGAGCTTCTTTGGAAAAACTTCAAGACGACAAAGACTTATCTGCCATGGCACAAATTATTTCAAAGCTTCATCAGCAGGCAGGTATTTCAACGAAAGATGTGTCAATCGCTCTACCTGAAACACAGGTTTTTACAAGAACAATTAAATTTCCACTTTTGACAGACCAGGAGATTGCTTCTGCTGTTAAATGGGAAGCGGAGCAATACATCCCCATACCCATAAATGAAGCAATTGTTCAACATCAGATTCTTGAAAGGCGCGAATCAGCTACGCCACCAGAAGTTGCCGTGCTTTTGGTTGCTTCTGCTCGCAAGCTGGTTGAAAAATATGTAAAAGTTATCCAACTTGCGAAACTAAACCCCGTTGCAGTGGAAACCGAATTAATGGCAATAACAAGGGCCTTGGCCCCCGAAAACCAAACAGCATTGGTTGTTGATTTTGGAGCAAGATCTACAGACATAGCTATTGCCAAAAATAAGCAACTTTCTTTCTCCCGCTCAATTCCTACAGCTGGAAACGCGCTAACTCGGGCGTTGGCGCAAAACCTTGGAGTTAGTGAACAACAAGCAGAAGAGTACAAAAGAACTTATGGTATGGCTACGAATCAGCTGGAGGGAAAGGTTAAAGGTGCATTGGAACCTGTTTTTGCTATGGTGGTAGACGAGATCAAGAAAGCCATTCATTTCCACCAGTCTGAGGAAAAGGGTGATGCTCCCGTTTCTGCAATTGTTTCTGGTGGTACCGCCTCAATGCCAGAGATTATTTCCATCTTAACCAACACTTTGGGGCTTGAGGTAAGCATTGCAAATCCATTTGCGAATGTTGCGGTGGATTCGGAGGCCGCTAAGGCACTAGCGCCGTATGCCCCCTTGTACTCAATCGCAGTCGGTTTGGCAATGAGGCCTCAAGAGTAGTTTGTAACTTTACAACAAATGGCAATTAATTTATTACCTGTTGACTTAACACCCCAGACTTCCGTTACACGGTTGGTTTTTTATACAAAGAAAATTACTACAATTGCTTTTGGTCTTTTTGTTGTTTCGCTGCTTGCATCTTTGGGGTACCTTTTTGTTCTTTCTTCTCAGATACAAAGCGCCACTGCCGAGAAAGAAAGTCTAAAGGCTTCGCTTGCTTCATTAGAACAAACAGAGCAGTCAATGGTCCTTTTGAGGGACAGGTTGACCAAAATAAATTCAGTTCTTTCTGTTTCAGACTCTTTTGATGGTGTATCTAATTTCGGTGAGGTTCAGAATCAAGCGACAGCTCTTGGGATAACCGTTCGTGATGTTGAGATGGCTCCAGGAAGGACTGAATTTACAATATTACTAACAGATTCCTCTCTTCTTGTTAATTTGGTTGCCTCCCTTGCCCAAAATGAGAATTACAAACGAATTGAACTATCCTCCTTTAATTTTAATCCGACATCTGGATATTTTGTGACATTTGTATTGTTTGAATAATGAGACCACCCGAAGAAAAAAAGAAAAACGATTTATCAAAGGCAGATCTGAAAGCCCTTGGGAAAGCCTTACTCCCTCTCTTTATCCTTGTCTTGTTGGGAATTTTTGTTTTTAGGAATGTATTTACAAGAGTTTCTGCTCAAAAGCAATCTTTAGCTACAGCAAAAAGGGATGTAAGAGTATTGACGGAAAAACAAGAGCTTTTGGCTGAGATTTCAAACGAAGCGGCCGAACTTGTTTACCCCTTAACCTTTGCACTACCCCACGAGAACGCATCTCTAATGATGCTCTCACAATTAAAAACTTTGTCTGCCCAAAGCGGTCTTTTTCTTGCGAACATGAAGAGTGGCCCCCTTATTCCGGATGCAAAAACAGGTCTTTCAAGGCACGAAATCCAGTTTGATGCGGATGGTGACATGGTAGGTATCTTGAGCTTTCTTGAAAACCTACCTAATGCCGCCCCGATTTCAAGGCTCGAAACTGTTTCCGTGAGTTCCGCTGGTGCTGCCTCGAGAGGAGAAATTAAGTTATCAGTCTTTACTGCTCCACTACCAAAAACCCTTCCAGCAATAACAGAGCCGGTAAGGGAATTAACGGATGCGGAGCTTGAGACACTTAATCAGTTGGCAACTTTGTTTTTACCACCCCTTCTTGAAGTCGAAGCACAAGGAGCGAGTCCAAGGGCGAACCCTTTCGAATAACTTAGGAAGCCTCTTCTACAGAGACATTGACACCTTTTTTCTCTAGCGTTGCCCTGACTTTGAGAAGGTTTCTGATAGCCTTGATAGTTTTTCCGCCTTTGCCGATAACCAAACCTGCCTCGCCAGGCTTAGTCTTGACCAGAAATCTGGTGTAGCCGTCCTCGGTGGTTTCCTCAATTTCGGCGTCTTTGATGCCGATCATCTTATTTATAAGAAATGTGAGAAGATCTTTCATTATTCTTCCTTTTTAACCTTTTCCTTCTTTTTCTTTGGCTTTCCTTCAAGAAGATTGCGAACTCCAGTCGAAAGCTGTGCTCCTTTTGAAACCCAGTTATCTATGGCCTTTTTATCTATTTTTTTGTCGTTCTTCGCAGGATGCCAATGGCCGAGGATTTCAAGTGCAGCACCGCCGCGCTTTTTCCTTTCATCAATCGCAACAATCCTGTAGAAAGGATCATTTCTTTTGCCTAATCTAGCTAATCTAACTTTAATCATTGTAATGTCTCTGTTGTCGTTCGATACCGATTTTACCGTTTATGCCTGTAATTTACAATAGTGAGGCTCAAAAAAAGAGTCAAAGCTTATCAGAAACGAGGTTGTTCAGTGCTTTTTCAGCGGCAGCTTGTGCGGCCTCGCTTTTGCTTTTTCCATTTCCCACACCTTTTACTTCTCCGGCAACTACAGCTTCAACAGTGAAGCTTTTGTCATGATCAGGACCAGATTCGCTCGCTACTTTGTATTGCGGGGTGGGTAGGCCTTGAGATTGAACAAACTCTTGGAACCTGCTTTTAGCGTCCTTGAGTGGCCCGGAGGCCTTTTCGTCTACATCTTCGAGCAGGTTATCAACTATAAAGGAATAGGCGGTGTCTATCCCCTGGTCTATAAATATAGCGCCTATTATTGCCTCCATTGTATCTGCAAGAAGAGAGGAGTTTTCTCTCCCTCCCCCTTCTTCTTCTCCCTTAGATAAAAACAAAACCTCTCCGACTTGCATTTTCTTAGCAACAGCTGCCAAGTTGACCGTGTTTACAATGCTTGCTCTAAGAGCAGTCAGATAGCCCTCTTCCTTTTTGGGAAATTTAACAAAAAGTTCATTTGAAACTACAAATTCAAGTACAGCATCACCCAAAAACTCCAGTCTTTCGTTGCTTTCCCTTTCGCCCTTGTTTTCATTAACCCAAGATTTATGGGTTAGCGCATGGGTAAATAAATCCTTGTTTTTGAATGATTCCTTAATTGAGGCTATGTCTGTCATGTTATTTCAAGCTCCGAGGCAATGGCTTCTACCAAATCACTCACGGTTTCAAGTTCCGCGAGGTTAAGGTCGGCAGCTTCTATGTCCATGTCGTTTTCTTGTAGAAGGAGTACAAAGTCTGTAAGCTCCGCTGCGCCCATGTGGAGGTCGTCTGCCAAAGAATCCTCGAGGGTCACATCTTCCGGTTCAACGCCAATGAGCTCGGCCAAAAGAGATTTTATTCTTTTCTCCAACGGAGCGTCTTTGTGTTTTTGTTTGTCACTGGTCTGGTTCATTATTGTTTTCTTTCCCCGAATGTATGGTACCAAGAACTCCGTTAACAAAGGAAGAGGAGTTTTCACCGCCAAATTCTTTAGCAAGTTCCACCGCCTCGTCTATAACCACTTTCGGAGGCGTATCGCCCTTGTCGAGCTCATAAACCGCGAGCCTTAGTATTGCTAAATCTATCTTATTTAGTTTTTCAATTGGCCATGTCGGTGCAGCCTTTTGGATTTTTTCATCAAGTGCTTTTGATTGGTCAAGTACTTTGATGACCAAGTCTGGTAGGTTGTCTTGGTGAACAAAACTTTCAGCAAAAAGCATTTTGACAGCTTCTTGCCTTTTGATGTGCCTGGGGTCTTTGGCAGTCTTCATCCTTTACTTGTAGTGTCCGCAGTGGGGGCAAGCAACATGGGTTTCTTTTAGTTTCTTACAGTTTGGACAAGTTTGTAGATTAGGAATGGATGCACGCCTTCTGGCAGGCGAGTTTCTGCGCCTGTTGCTGCGTGCTCTTGTATGTTTTTTCTTTGGTACTGGTGCCATTGCTCAAGTATTTTAACGCATGCGTGGAGGCTATGCAATTGACAGTTCAATTAGGTACAATAAGCTTGTTGTTAAGTATTTTGTGAAGCGAATCGTATTCATCTTCCCTTTTTATTGCGTCGGCTGCAATTTTTCTTGAACTTTTAATGAGATCTATGTCGCTCCAGTGGGCGATTTTAAGTTCCGGGAAACCACTTTGGGCTGTGCCAAATACTTCTCCTGGACCACGCAGCTTGAGGTCTAATTCAGCAAGTTCAAAACCCGAAATGGTGCGGGTTAATGCGTTAAGCCTGCCCTGTACTTTTTGAGAAGAATTTTCTGTAAAAAGTAGGCAATAAGACTGTTTATCTCCTCTCCCCACCCTCCCCCTTAACTGGTGAAGTTGGGCAAGCCCGAACCTATCTGCCCCCTCAATCAACATTATCGTTGCGTTGGGTATGTCTATACCGACTTCAACAACAGGGGTTGCAACCAAAAT
>CALEZE010000085.1 GCA_937928235.1 uncultured bacterium
CACCCTTGATGGTGGTGACCTCTACGTCCTGGATCTCTCTCAGCTTCCGGGATGCGCGGTTGTGTTCGAAGGACGCCTGCCTTGGCAGACCCATTACCGGGCCCTTGCCACTGCGTTGGCGAACAACGACATCACCGCTGGCGACGACGCTTGGCGTCTGTGGGACGTTCACTTCATCATCGACGTTCAGTCGACGATGGGTGTGTTCGACCCCCGGCCGTACAACGAGCTGGTTGCGGGAGAGATCCCCGACGAGTACATGGACGACCTGGTTTACGAGGAAGGCTCTGTCTGGTTCTACGATGCGTCGTGGAACATGAGCGACTTTGCCACAACCAAACCCTCCATTGCGGAGGAGTTGGAGGCGAAGAAGCGTCGTGACGCCATGGATCCCGGGGAATACCTTTTCCCGCGTGTCATCGTTCAACCGAGCGGCCAAATGTCTTTGTTCTACGGAATGGATGCTGGTGACGCTGCTTACGAGACCTTTGCCGGCTGCACAGCTGGTGATGAGCCCGAAAGCGTGCCTGTCCACGGCCTCTGGAACGGTAGCAGCTTTACAGCTGCAATCGGCGCCGGTGGCTGCCGTATGGCTATGTGGATTGACGGTGCCTCGACACCCGTTATCTGGGACAACTACCAGAAGGACGGCGACGAGATCGTCAGCTATGACTCCAGCGTTGAGGTTTGGATTTTCCCTACCTCATGGAGCAGCTCGCAAGTCCAGAATTGGGCTACGAACCACAACTAACGCCTATTGGCCAATATCAACTAACCATAAGTATGCCTTACGTTGCTCGGTGCTGTGCGAAATCAATGAGAGACTTTTCAAAAAGTCCTTCAACGAGATCGCACAGCACCAGCACCACTTAAGTTTTGGAACATCCAAAATTGAAGTGGCTTCTTAATTAATTTAAGAGGATATTTTCCTGGCTCGTCCAGGATTTTTGGTTTTAAGACAATGAAAATTCTTAAAAAACATATAGCTGAATTTAATCAACCAGACTCACTCATGGTTGTATCTAGCTTTCCCCAAAAAAAAGCTGAAATAGCCTCAAAAGATGCTTTGGCACGCTACACATATTTACTTGTAAAAAACTTTCCCAAGAACCAAAAGCTTGTTATTTTTTCTGAAAAAAGTGGCGAGAGCTCTTCGTACTTGATTGGAGACAATATTCTTGTGGTACCTTCTTTTAGCAAAAATTCACCATTATTTTTCCTAGAACTTATAAAAAACATTGCAACATTTTCCTTGGCAAAAAATCTTCTTTTTCAATTTGAATTTAGCGTTTATGGTGGAAAAAGAACTTTTTCTGGAATAATCCTTTTGCTTACTTGGCTAAAAGCCAATGCTGTTAATGTAACAACTGCTTTGCACCAAGTGATTCTGGATTTGAAGCCCCTACACGGCCACTTGGGGGTCAAAAAGAACAGCACTTGGACAAAAATTCTTAATAGACTCCTTTCTGCTTTTTATCGTGCAGTTGGTTTTTTGAGTAATAAAGTGGTTGTGCACGACAGGCTTTTGGCAAAGAGACTTTTGGGGTTGGTAAACGAGGGAAAGCTAGAAGTTATTTCCCACGGAATAGACAAAACCAAAAAATTTAGTAAAAGTTTCGAGGTAAAAAGTAGAAAACACTTTGGTTTTAAAAGAGACGAAAAGGTGGTAACGCTTTTTGGCTATCACTCTTGGTACAAAGGAACGGACTGGATAGTTAAGACGGCAGGTCAGATTGCAAAGGAAAACCCAAACAGAAAGATTAAGTTGTTTTTGGCGGGGGATAAAAGCCCTACATTAAAAGACACAAAGGCTTACAAGGCTTACTCTAAAAAATTAGAAAAGTTTATTTCAGAGAACGAAAAAAGTGTTGTTGTTTCTGGGTTCGTGCCTGAAAAAGATGTCAAAAAGGTCTATGCGGCAAGTGATGTAGTGGTTTTCCCTTACAGAACCAAAATGTCAGCATCTGGGCCACTTGCACTTGCCTGGCAATACCAAAAACCATTCCTTCTTTCTTCAAATTTAAGACCTGGCGTAGCGGAAGACCTTGGAGACAAGATGAATAAAGATGGAGTTTTCTTTAATATGAATAAGAAGGATTTTGGGACAAAGCTTTTCTCGGTTCTTTCGAAAGCGGCGCTTAAAAGGCAATTGGAGAAAGCTGGAAAAGAAATTTCTGAAGAAAGGTCTTGGAAGGCGGCTGCCTTGCAATACAGAAATGTGTCTTTGAAACCAAAAGCCGTTAAGATAGCCAGTTATGGTGCCTACGCAACAAAATAAGTACTTTGGTTTAGCCTCTAAGCTGGCACTTCTTTTTTTGGCCCTCTTTTTAGCGTATAAGAATTTCACTACGGGTACATGGTTGACTGGTTGGGACAATCTTCACCCAGAGTTTAATTTACCGCTTAATATTCAAAGATCCTTGTTTGCGGCGTGGCAGGAATACCAGGGAGTAGGGCTCCCGGGTGGTATGGCCCACGCGGCAGACCTGCCGAGACAACTTGTTCTCTGGGTACTTTCC
>CALEZE010000086.1 GCA_937928235.1 uncultured bacterium
TCAATTGATAGTTGTTTGCGGCTATTAGAGGAAGAGGGGGAGCTTGACTCCCAGAAGGTAACAGATTTTAAGGAATACACTTCTATTTTAGATGAGGAGCGCAAAGAGCTTCTTGTCGATTTTGAGCCAGAATTGGTCGAGTATCTAAAGGGAGTTAATGAGCGAAAAAGAATTCAAACTCATGTCTAAAACTTTTTGTCCACTTCCATGGGTACACACCGCAACATATACGAGCGGAGAGCTTTTGCCTTGTTGTGTTGCCAGCGCAAACAGCCAAATTAATCTAAATGACAACAACTTTAGCGACTATTGGAATTCAAATTATAACAAAGAAGTGCGTCGTAAAATGATAAAGGGAGAACCTGTAGAGGCTTGCTCTCGCTGCTATGTTGAGGAAGCTAGCGGGTATAGGTCTCATCGGGTTATGGAAATAGAAGCTTGGCAAAGAAAACTAGGAGAGGGAGGGTTGGCAGCGTTGACATCCCTGACCAAGTTGGATGGTAGCCTAGAGTCATCACAACTGTCTTTGGATTTGCGCCTAGTAAACTTGTACAACCTACAATGTGTGATGTGTCGCCAGCAGGACTACAGTAAATGGTTAGACTTAGCGAGTGAGCTAATGCCAATGGCGGAGAGCTCGACGCTGAAGAATGATTTCCAGTATAAACTACAAGCGCAGGACCTTAGGTTTGACTGGCACAAAAGAGCGGAGGTTTGGGAAGAGGTTTATAAAGCAATTCCAAACCTGAAGGAAATCATTCTTGGAGGCGGAGAACCTCTTTTGTTTAAAGCCCATCGCAATTTACTTGAAGAGTGTGTTCGCCAGGGCCATGCTCATCACATTCTCCTTCGTTACCATACAAACCTCACTCGTTTACCAGACGACTTAGTAGCCCTGTGGGAAAAGTTTGAAACAGTTGAGATTTTTGCAAGCGTTGATGCTGTCGGAAAGAAGAACAACTACCTTCGCTACCTGTCCTCCTGGGAAGACATTGAGAAAAACCTTAAGAAATTAGAGGAGGACTCTCCAGATAATTTAAAAGTTTGTTTGCTGGCCAGCTTACACGCGATGAACATATTTTATGTTGACGAGCTTTGCCAGTGGATCCAAGAGCAAAATTTCAAAAAAGTAACCCATGGTTATAATGGCCACTTTCACCCTGGGATTGTTCATCACCCCGAGTACTTATATGTTCAGGTTCTTCCCGGGGAGGTGAAAGAGATCATTTCCCAAAAAATCGCTCGCTTTGAAAAGACGAGTTTACGGCCTTCCCAAAAAATAAATGGAGTGGTTAACTTTATGAATAGTAAAGACCAAAGCGAGCAGTTGCCAGCTTTAAAAAAATATATATCTTTTTTAGATAAAATACGAAGCACAACCTTTCGGGATACATTTGTTGAGCTGAGCGAATACTTGTGGGCAAATGGTTGAATAAATGTTTTAGGGGTGTTCAGTGGCCCCTAGGTTTGAAACCTTTTTTTCCGCAGGTTTGCGAAGTGGATCTGACTTTTTTTGTAAATGACCAACAAGCCACCCGCCTGCATTAGAGTTTCGCGAGTTAATATCAATTACACTCATAAAAAGGTGGCGATTGGGGATTGTGCCGGGGCTGGTGGCATTTAAAACAATAAGT
>CALEZE010000087.1 GCA_937928235.1 uncultured bacterium
TGTTATGTAATTTCTAAAGCTTGAAGAAGCTTTGCTTCAATCCCAAGTAAAAACTCGTGTTCTTTGTCCCCATCTTCTGGCTTTACAAAAGAAAACATCTCAACCTTGTCAAACTGGTGAACCCTCAGAATTCCTCTCGTGTCCTTTCCATAGCTTCCTGCCTCTCTTCTAAAACAAGGGGAAAAACCAGCGTACCTTAAGGGCAAATCTTTTCCATTTAAGAGCTCATCTTTGTGCATTGGGCCAATCGACTGCTCGCTTGTCCCCACTAAAACCATGTCGTCTTTTTCAAGAGCAAAAATGTCGTCTTCCCCGCCATGCTCCAAATATCCCATACCTTCCATTGATTCCTTTTTGATAAGAACAGGCGGAATTGTTGGGACGAACCCCTCTTTCCCAAGCGTTTCCATTGCAAACTGCACGAGTGCCAATTCTAAAAGCACGGCGTCGCCTTTGAGGTATGCAAACCTGGCACCAGAAACTTTCGCTGCTCTTTCAACATCAATAATCCCAAGCTTTTCTCCAATTTCTAAGTGATCTTTTGGTTCAAAATCAAATTTAGGAAGTTCCCCCCACTTCCTTACCACTTCGTTTTCGCTATCATCCTTGCCAACTTTTACATCTTCGGCCGCTGGGTTTGGGATTTGCCTCAAAGTTTTCTCATACTCTTCTGCCACTTCTTTTAGCTCGGCCTCCACCTTTTTAAGTTCTCCCTTAACCTGTTGCCCGCGGGAAATTGCTTCCTGGGTTCTCTCTTTGGAAATAGCGTTTCTTTCCTGTCTTAGCTTTTCAGCAACTTGAAGAGTCTCGCGCCATTTTTCATCGAGCTCAAGAGCCTTATCTACAATGGCCGAGTCCACATTTTTTGCTTTTGTGGCTTCTTTTACTTTTTCCGGATTTTCGCGGATGTAACGGATATCTAACATGTTATCTAATTATATCTCCAACTCCTTTTTTAACAAACCAAGTGCTTTTTGTAAAAGCTTCTTGTTTTCCTCTTTATGCCTCCAAGTGCTCGCACCAGAAGGGTGTGGTAAGGGAACAACTCTAACTTCATGCTCCAAAAGTGAATATGGATTCGCGTGGTAGGTATTGCCAATAACATCGCTTAAAGCACCAAACCCTTCGTTTAAACAGTATGAAATTGATAACTTACCAACTGGAACAACTATCTCGGGCTTAAATTTGATAAGCGTCTTTTTGAGTCTTCTTTTCTCTTTATTTATCTCCCTTTCCGTTGGGACCTTGTGTGAACCGTTCACTGCACCAGGAAAATAATCAACCAACGCAGAATACAAAAAATGTTTCCGTATCAACTTATCATTAAGTCCAATAGAGTAGAGCCATTTGTTAAGACTTGGCCAATCATGAGGGTTTCTCTTTATTCTAGGCATTGCCTGTCCGATAAACGCAGTGCTCTTCATTGCCTATAAATCTAGTTTTGTCTTTAGCCTCTGGAGCGCAATTTTCCTCATAGAAATTTTGTTTTTTTCTTTGCTCCCCATTTCTGCAAAGCTTTTTTTGTATCCAATGGGAATAAAAATAGCATCCCATCCAAAACCACTTTTCCCCTGCTCCTTGGTGGCAACTTTGCCCCTGATTTTTCCAACGGTTGTCACTTTCTTTTTGCCATCGTAATAACAAACGCTGGTTTGTGCATACGCTGACCTGTTCTTCTCGTTTTTCATCAGTGACACCAGGCCTCCAGGACCTATCGTTTTTAGAAAATAAGTTATAAACACACCGGGTAACCCATTCCATGCTTCAAAGAAAAGTGCTGTGTCTTCGACGAAAAGTGGTTGTTTGGATATCTTAAAGGCCGCTTCTGCCTTTTTCTCTACACACTCGACAGGGTCTAGTGTTTGCACTTCGTCAACATCTAGCACCAAAGGGTTTATTTTTACACCCAATATTTCTTTTGCTTCACGAAGCTTTCCTTTGTTGGTCGTTGCAAAAAAGATCTTCATAAACCAAGCTCGCTGGAGATCCCCTGAAGTGCTTTGAGGCAAATTTCTACATACTCCTCCAGTTTGATTCCCAATTTTTCTTCACAAAGTTCAACTTGCTCTCTGTGAACCCCTTTAGCGAATGCTTTAAGGACGGAGTCAACAGTAACGGATGCAAGTTTGCGGTCTGGCCTTACAAGTGCGCAGGCAATAATAAAGCCCGAAAGTTCATCACAGGTGTAAATCGCCCACT
Organism: uncultured bacterium; assembly: GCA_937928235.1. Classification (GTDB taxonomy): domain Bacteria; phylum Patescibacteriota; class Microgenomatia; order UBA8517; family UBA8517; genus CALEZE01. The sequence goes on from CALEZE010000087.1 coordinate 2,200, forward strand.
CCATTTTGTTATTGGGTTTGGTATCCATCCCATTAAAACCCCAGGCGTGTGCTCTAACGCCGTTAACTAGCCAGTCTGGTTCGTTTCTTTTTTCAAGCTCTGCTATAAGTTTTCTTGGGTGTTCCTCTGGCCACTTTTCGTAATCTGCATCGTGCACCAA
>CALEZE010000088.1 GCA_937928235.1 uncultured bacterium
CAGTAACGGTGACTTTCTTCTTGAAAGTCTTCCTAAGCTAAATAATATCTTTGTCACTTACCCTTATGTAGAGTTGGGGGTTTTCAATTCAGAAAAGTTAAAAAGAAATGGTGTTATTGTAGCTAACGGTTCCGGTGGCAATAGAGATTCTATAGTGGAGTGGGTAATGTACATGGTTCTTTCCTTGTTCAGGAAGTTCATGCCTATGGTTCGCGCAAAAGAAAACTTCCCAGTTGATCTACAAGAAAGTCTAGTTGATAAAAAAGTTTTAATAGTTGGACATGGCACCATCGGCACCCAAATAGGCAAGCTCTGCGAAGCATTTGGTATGAATGTGTCATTTTTTGATCGGGGAGACAGCTTAGCGGAAAAATCTAAAGACTCAGATCTTATTATCAACTCCTTAAATTGCAATACCAGCAGCAAGAATCTTTTGAACAAGGATTTCTTTGCCAAACTCAAAACAGGAGCATATTACATAACTTTCGCTCGTCCTTATACATACGACATCGATGGGTTAATCGCCGCAATTGACTCTGGGGTAGTCGCAGGGGCAGGAATAGATTGCGACCCAGAAGATTTTGGTGACACGACAAACGACTTTTATCAAAAATGTTTAAGTAACGAAAAGATATTAGTAACTCCACACATCGCTTTCTCAACCAAACAAGCAGTTGTGGGTGGAGCTGAAGTCGCCGTTAAAAACATAGAGGCTTTTGTAGCCGGGAAACCCCAGAATATACTAGCCAAAGTTTGATCTACTTCTTGATATACTCCGAGTATGCACAAAATTCGCCAAGCAACAATTGAAGACTTGGAAGCAGTAAAGGAGCTTAACACCAAAGCATTCGCGGCAAACCCAAAGTGGGACCCAGATGCTGTTAGAAACTGGGCTAGCACCAGAGAAGGGGGTAAATACTACAAAGAAGCCTTAGAAGACAAAGATGGATATTTTGTGGTTTGCGAAGAAGGTGGAAAGTTAATAGGCTACGCAAATGGAACTAGGATGGAAATTACATATAGGAAAAGTAAGTACTTCGAAATTGTAAATCTTGGGGTTGTACCAGAAAAAAGAAGGTCCGGGGTTGGAAAAGCGCTTCTCGAAGAAATCGCCAAGTGGGCAAAAGCTCAAGGATACGAAAAGCTTTATTTAGATAGCTATATTAAAAACAAACAGGCTCTTGAGTTCTACAAAAAGAACGGTTTTCAAGAGATAAGCATTTCTCTGGAAAAGAATCTCTAAACACGCCTTCAAAACTCTGGAGTGTCCCAGTTTACCTCAATAGGGCCAATCTGTTCTTCGTAGTACGAAATCAAAGATTCCACTAACAAAGATCGTAAAAGACGGCCTGTAAATAGTTTCTAATTCTGATTCAAAATAAGAAAGTATGCCCATGATAGAATACTAGCAAGATGATTGACTTTGATTACTACAAAAAAGTTCCTAAAAAATGGGGCGTCAAATACAGCAAGGCTAAGGTCCAAAAAATAGTTACATCATACAAAGAAAAATTAGAAGAGGCACTAAAGGAGCTAAACGAGCTAAGAGAAACACGAAGTTTTTCGCCATACATGAGGGATAGGAGAACTCCAGAAGAATATATTAGAGATATAATCGAAGGCTGGCTTGTTGAGGACCTAATTCTCCAGGTTTGGCTAACTGAAAGACTCAAAGAACTCTTTCCTAAAAAAGAATACCCAAACTTTAAGATTGTCAGTACTGGGGCCGATGCCAACAGAAAAATTCGTTTTACTGCAAAATCTATAAGACAGAATGTAACTACAGAAGCAGACTTTGAACTTGAAATACAAGGAAAAACAAAGTTTATTGAACTTCAATTCAGTAGAAAAGAGAGAGGGTCTTATGACATGAAGGAGGGGAAGGTCAAAAGAGCTGCCAAAAATAATTCTTTATTTTTGTGGTATATCCAACCTTCTGATACATATTTTTTTGTAGACCCCAATTGGCTCATGAATAATAAAGAACCAAAAGTTAATTTTCTTTGGGGTGGAAAGATGACCTATGAAGCAAAAATAGAAGAACTAGACCCAAATTCCATGAACAACTCCTTCGATAAAGATATAGCAAAACTCCTCACAAAGTAGAATTTAATAATTTTCTTGCCTGTTTGGCAACCGCCCTGGCAAGCAGTGGGGGGACGGCATTTCCTATCTGCAAATGCCTAGAACCCTTGGGCCCAAGAAAAATATAATCATCGTCAAAAGACTGAAGCCTCGCTGCCTCTCTTGCTGTTAAGCCCCTGTCAGTTTTTGGATGTATGCACCTACTAGAAGAGGGTGTACTAAAATTTCTGGTTACTGTTGTACTCGGTTTGTCCCACCAAAGACGAGCGTATGTGTTTGGAAACCCTGTTTTTGGCCTATATTTTGTAGGGATACTTCTAATATCTCCACCTTCGGGGACTTTGGAAATGACTCGGAGTAAAGATCTACCATGATTTGCAGCCTCATGGTACAAAAGGCCATTTGCTTTTTTCCTTCTTTGTCTTTGGTATTCATTTTTGGGAAAAGAAGCATAGCTTGATGCTTTTTCTCCGGAATTTAAAGAGGGGAGGTCTGAAATAGCCGTTTTTAAAGTTAGTGCTCTTTTAATTTTTGAGTTTCTTGTCACACCGTTTGTGCTATGTGTCGGCTCGGGAAACTCGAACTTGGGCAAACCTTTTCTAACACCAACAACGAAAACCCTCTCTCTTACTTGAGGCACACCATGCTCAACTGCATTTAATATCTCGTAGTCTGTTTCGTATCCAATAGAAGAAAAAAGTCTGACAATCTCTTCTATAACTTTGCCACCATCCATAGAGAGAATACCTTTAACATTTTCAAAAACAAACATTTTCGGAGAAATGCCCTTTAAAATCCTGAATTCCTCCTTAAAAAAAAAGTTTCTCGGATCTTCCAACCACCTTTTCCCGACATTACTAAATCCTTGACAAGGCGGCCCACATATTATTAAGTCAACTTCTCCTTTTTTAAGACCAGCGCTATCAAGAATATCTTTTGTTTTGACACTTTTTATATCAGAAAGGTGCGTATAGGCACCGGGGTGGTTTGCAGAAAAACTTTTTATACAATTTTTGTCGCTGTCGTTAGCGTAGACAACTTCAAA
>CALEZE010000089.1 GCA_937928235.1 uncultured bacterium
CCTTTGTCCGCGCCTGCTTCTCAAGCAAGTCGGTTACCACCAGTATTGTCAGGAACGCAACGCCAAACAAGATGTTTTCAGAAATCATCTCATCCTCCTCAAGGACTTTGGTTACAAGACTCAAGTCAAATAGTTAGCCACTAATTAAAAGGTAGTTGAGCGTGTAAACGCCGAGCGAAACGCTCAGGGCCATAAGTAAACTAAAACGAATACTTATGTCTGCCAGATTCTGCTGTATCCCGGCAAAAAACAGATAGCCAAAAAAGCTGATGGCACCAGTAATGACAGCGATGTCTATTGGTTTGTTTGTCGGAAGGTAGAGCAAAAAGACACCCACAACAAGAGTTATGCTGACCAGTATAACGGCCAACACTTGCGGAACTGTCAATTTTTCCTTAAGCACCAACGACAGGATTACCGCCGTAATGGTGTAAGCCGCCGAGCCTATCCAAAATACGCCCAGCACTATCACAAAATTTTCTGCAAACACATCATCCTCCAAGGATTTTGGTTTCCTCCCTAATGGGGGTCCACTCTAACGAGTAGCACGCTACCCACAAATTGTGAGCAAGGTGCTACCCGTTAATCCCAATTCAATCTTTAAAAGAGCAAGAAATAAATTCCGTTAGCAAAAAGGGTTGCAAAATAACCCATATTGCATATTCGTGGGGGAATTATAGCAAGTAGCTACCTAGAAACAAAGCCTTTCTGCAGTACCGAATTTATAATTACCTGGTCAGCTTTGATATAATACCTATATGTCGGCAGACCCGGAAAAAGCTGTAAACAACCCTTCGGAGCACCTAAAACATGAGCTTGCAAGCTTCGTAACGCTTGGAACTTCGCAAAGGGAAAAATCCCTAAAAAACTTAGTTGCTTTTTTGAACACTGAAGGGAATGTGACAGCTGAGGTTGTTCAGGATCTTTCTAATAAAGAGTTCGCCGCCAAATTCCAAGGCGCAGTTGACAAAGCGCTCGACACTCCCTTTGAAAGAAGGAGTGGTGAAATTAATCCATGGCATGGTGGTTATACTATGGTTGCAATTAACAAGGGTACAGGGGAATTGGTGGCTGGCGTGACAAAAGCAGAAGGTGAAGCTTATGAAGCTTATGGAGACAACCTTTTTCCATATGCAATTAAAAAAGCGCTTTTCAGAATTCATCTCGACTTGGCAAGTATGCTGGGTGGGTTGGATAGCGATACCAATATTTCATACCTTGAAGAACTAGGCTTTGAACTAGGAAAGGATATTTTTCTTGGAGAGTTCCTGGCAGAAGAAGTGCTCGTGGAAGGAGAGAATTCGATTGATTTA
>CALEZE010000090.1 GCA_937928235.1 uncultured bacterium
TAATATTCACTCCCCGCCGCCTTTATTCTTTCTGTGCCAAAATCTTGGAAGTGGCCATTTTCCCAATAGAACTCGTTGTATTCTGATTGCCACAAAAGAAAGCCGCTTGTTCTTTGTTCTCCAGAAGTTCTAATCATCAAGTCTACATAGGGGTATGGCTGGCTGTGTGTGTCTAAATACTTTTCAAAAAGACTCTTGTCAACATCTTCTGCGCTGACCCCATCCTTAATCATTTTTTGAGTTGCTCTGACAATGTCATCATGACCACCATAGTCTAGAGCAATATTCAATATATGCTTCTTATTGTTTTTGGTTTTTTCTTCTGCGTCTGCAATTTTTTCTAGAAGTTTTTGCGGCAGTCTATCCTTTCTTCCCAAGTGAATTATCCTGACACCGTTTTTAAGAGCCTGCTCCAAATACTCGTCGACCATTTTTTCGTATAGTCGCATTAGATATGCAATCTCTTCCTTGGTCCTATCCCAATTTTCTGTGGAAAAACCCCAGAGAGTAAATGTGTGAATTCCCCAATCCCTGGCGACCTCTGCTAGCTTGACAGCGTTTTCAAAGCCTTTCTTGTGGCCTTGTAGCGTGTGTACACCTCTGGCGCGAGCCCACCTTCTGTTACCATCCGGTATTACTGCTATGTGGTCCGGCACTTTTGTGCCTGTAGGAAGCACTACCTTCTTCTTAGACATGGGTAAAATTATAACATCAACCATCATAGGTACAAAGGCGGGCTGTGCTAAAATCGACATGTGCATATCAAGGCGAGTGCTGAAGAGTTGGGAGAAATAGAAGTTGGTTGGTGGAAGGCGCACAACGAAGGTAACAAGAAAGAGCTTCTGGCACTTCTACTAAGGCAACACAAACTAATCTACTCTGCTTCTAAGTTGGAGGTGCTAAGTGCTATTAAGCATCTGGTTAAGGCTACCCAGTATCACGACCGTAAGGATTGGAATTTGGCAGAAAAAGAGGCTGCTACCTATTACTCCAAAATAAAGCCTCGCTCAGGCTTGAACTTCAATCCCCAAAAAGCCGCCAAGCTTGAGGTCGGCTGGTGGAAACTCCATGACGATTTGGAGCACGAGGAGGATAAATCCCCTCTGGCAAAAAACTTTGCACAGCTATATGCAGAGATTTTCGGACTCAAAGAAAAAAGTATGGAACAAGCCGGTAAACACAAGGCAGAAGCAACTCGCCATCACGATTTAGCAGAAAAGCCGGGAATTAGCCAAAAAGAAGCAGAAG
>CALEZE010000091.1 GCA_937928235.1 uncultured bacterium
ACAAAACACTGACAACATATAACGAAGAAGAAAAAATAAAAAACCTCCTCACATCAAAACTAAAAAAAAAAAAAAAAGCTAATGAGATTATATTCGTTGATGGTGGCAGCACAGACAAAACCCTTGAAATTATTAGTCATCATCAAAAAAAGAGTAAGACTATCAAACTTTTAAAAGAAAATTGCACGAGGGCTCGTGGCAGAAATTTAGGTGTGGAATTAGCCCAAAACGAGACAATCGCCATAACAGACGCAGGTTGTGTGGCGGACAAGGAATGGCTTGAAAAAATAACACACCCGTTTGATAAAGGCAAAGTAGATATAGTTCCCCGCTTTTATGATAAGGAGACAAATTTCCCAAAACCAAAAGCACTATCTTTCTTCTTAGGAGTTACCCCGAAAGGCTTTGGCATAAACTTTCTGCCCTCGACAAGAAGCATTGCTTTTAAAAAGAGCGCATGGGAGAGAGTAGGGGGGTTCCCTGAAGAGGAAGAAAATTCTGCAGAAGATACAGAATTCAATTTGAAAGCATTGTCTTTAGGGCTAAAGTTTGCACGCGTGAAAGACGCAAGGGTAGAGTGGAGAATACCAGAGGTGGGGGGGGGTTTAAGAAAAATTGAAGAATACGCAAGGTGGGACGCAAAGAATAGCCATTGGAAAATTCTACCTAAACCCGCTCCGTCGCACAATATCAAGGCTATTTTGGTCTTTGGGAGGTATCTCTTGGGCACTTTTTTGTTTATTTATGGGTTTAACTTTCCTTTTGCCCACTTTTTACTAGGTGTGGGTTTATTTTTGTATTCCTTGTGGGTTTACAGAAAAGTGTATTCGGCTTTTGAAGAAAATACTGTTGCTCTATGGGGTGTGGTATTCCAGTTTTTGGTTGACTTTTCAGTAATGAAAGGGCTGATACGGGGTATTTTTGAGAAATTTGCACCTACGATGCGCTAAAATGCATTTGTGGGATATTTAAAAGATACCGTTAAAGGAGTTTCTTGGATGGGAGCTCTTAGGGCTTCAACACGGGGCCTTGCGTTTGTAAAGATAGCAGTACTAGCAAGGCTACTATTGCCCGAACAGTTTGGTCTTTTTGGCATTGCTTCATTGGTACTTTCTTTTCTAGAAATTGCAACAGAGACGGGAATAAACATCTTTCTGATTCAAGAAAAGGCTGAAATAAAAGACTATGTAGATACGGCTTGGGTGGTGTCAATTGTGCGGGGATTTGTTATTGCGCTAATCCTCTTCTTGCTAGCTCCATTCATAGCTAGCTTTTTTAATTCTCCCAGGGCGCTTGGTTTATTAAGGCTAATCACACTTGTTCCTTTGGTTCGTGGTTTTATAAACCCTGCAGTTGTTAAATATCAAAAAGATTTGGAGTTTAATAAGGAATTTTTATTGCGGGTTGCTGTTTTTGTGCTTGATGCGGTGGTTGCCATTGGTGTTGCTATGTGGCTAAAATCGGCATCTTCTTTGGTGTGGGGAATGGTGGCGGGTGCTTTAACAGAAGTTTTTGTTTCACACCTTTTTGTTAAACCACGCCCGAAATTATCCATTGAAATGGACAAAGTTCGAAGGGTTTTGGATAGAGGTAAATGGGTGACTGCCGCTGGATTTTTCAATTACCTCTTTCGTGAGGGAGACGACATTGTGGTTGGGCGGCTTTTAAACACAACCGCGCTTGGTCTTTATCAGGTTGCCTACAAAATCTCCACACTTCCTATAACTGAAGTGTTACTTTTCCGGTTTTTACAAAGATCGCAGATAGCCCCGAAAGGCTAAGAAGAGCGTTTTTAAAGAGTGCTTTGGCAATTTCGGCCATTGTTATTCCTTTCGGGGTTTTGCTTTATCTATTTACTGAGCCGCTAGTACTGCTACTACTTGGAGAAAACTGGCTGGAGGTAGTAGGTGTGGTAAAAGTTTTGGCCGCTTTCGGGGCAATTCGGGCAATTACCGCTGCGAATTATCCTTT
>CALEZE010000092.1 GCA_937928235.1 uncultured bacterium
ATCGGACTTATCGAACTCAACAACGTTTGAAGGGTGCCCCTTGTGTCCGGGCTGGCCGTACAGCTTATACCAATTAACCCACATAATTACCAAATTGTTCTCAAGGGCCTTCGACAACTGGAGTTGCGTGCTTTTTTTAGAAAGTTTTTTATAAACTCCTCCATTATTGAAAAAACTCTTCGAAGAACTCTGAATATTCCGGAAACCGGGCAGTGCATGGCTTTCTTGGTCCTTATAATGCCCTAGATCATTTATCCACTTTCTCTTTAGATACGCTTCTGCATCCACAGAAATTTTCTTGTAGTCCAGGTTGCTGAAGAACTTTACTCCTGGAAACATTTTTTGCAATTCACTTACTGCCGTTATCATCCAAGAGTACAAAGATTCGTTGTAGCCTGTTAGCTTATCGATTTCATCAAAGCCCATTTCCCTACCAAGAGAGTTTGCGCACATCAAAACACTTGCTTGGAGACAATGCTTGTTGTCAAAGTTTTCGAAGAACTTTGGTGCTATTATCATTTGCTGCGGAGCAGGGATTCGAACCCCAATTTCTGCTTCCAGAGAGCAGCGTGCTACCATTACACCACTCCGCATCGATTTGCAGATAAAAGTGTAATAGCCAAGCTATGCTTACCATTACACCACTCCGCAATGCTGGCCTATTTTACCACAGTTCTAGCCTCAACTGTGCTACACTCAGAGTTAATTTCACCATGGAAAAAGGAACATTGATTCTAATGTGCGGACTGCCTGGGGCAGGCAAGACAACACTGGCCAAAAAACTTGAGATGGAAAGAAAAGCAGTTAGGTTTTGTCCGGACGAGTGGGTTGCCCCAATTTTGGGGGAAGAAAGAGACGATAGGGAAAAGGATAAACCTGTCAGGGATACTGTTGAAGGTCTACTGTGGAAGCAAGCGCAAAAACTGCTTGCAATGGGGGTGAGTGTTATCTTGGAAAATGGTTTTTGGTCAAAGGAAGAGCGAGATGGCTACCGTGACACCGCAAAAGGTATGGGTGTAAAAGTGGAACTGCATTTTTTGGACGCCCCACTTGATGTGCTTTGGGGAAGAGTTGAAAAAAGAAACGCAAAGCCAGGAGAATTTGTTCTCACCAGAGAAGAAATGGAGGAAAACTTTGAAATTTTCGAAAAACCTACCGAAGAAGAAGGCCAGACATACGACCGCTTTGTGCGCTATTAGTTATTCCTCAAAAACTTTCTTACTCTTCTCCATCTAGCGTAAGTTTTACACCGCTTTTGGCCCTAGGCTGATTTTTAGATGCTAATTCAGGGTGTTCGAATGGATTCGAATTACGAGAGCCCTTGCTATCGAGGGCAAAGTACGAATCTCTGTAGCGCAGGGGCGCACCATGAACAGCTTGATCTTGAGATG
>CALEZE010000093.1 GCA_937928235.1 uncultured bacterium
TAAAAGTTTTATAGACAACTACCTTCTTGTTGTTGTAGTATTCCTGCTTGGTTTTATCATTGCCAAGGGTGCACCCTTCATAACCGGCCTTGTCAGATCGTTTCTAAGCCCTTTTCGTTTATTAGGACGTGTAGTAAGTCATGTCATGAAAACTTATGTTAAGGCTTTTTCTCCACTTTCAGGTTCGGATGTTATGTTTGCCGGACTGGTGTTAATTGCAATAAGGGATATATACCTGCTTCTTTCTCCGTATGATCATGTGCGACAATTCGAGGTGTTTTTTGTGTCGCAAACGGTTATTACTTGGGTTATTTTTTCTGGCGCTCTCCTTTACCTCTCCAGGCGTGTTTTATCTTCAAAGAAGGACACTTGATATTTCAGTAGTGTCACTGGATAATGTACACAAATGGGCGAAAAGACTAGTGATGATGCAAGAACCGCACAAAAGGAAGTAAGAATAAGGCTGGTTGAGAGGCTGATACTTCGAGGCTACAAGGATGCAGGAGAGATAAGGCAGGCCCTTGCCAACATGAACCCCCCGGTTAGAGTTACAAAGCGCACAATCTACCGCTACAAAGGTATCATTGCCAGGAAAAACACAGAGAAGATAGCAAAGAAAGAAGGTCTAAATAAAACAGTTGAAGAGATCGCTTTTGAAATAAAACAAACCTTTGAGGAGGTTAACGCCGAGTTGTGGCGGGAGTTTCATAAAAAGCAGTATGTTATTGCCAAGTGCCCGCACTGCGAAGAAGAACACAGGGTTAAGGTGCCGGGTGCAGGGACGGGTAAGGTCCAGGCTCTAAAGGAAGTAAGGGAAACCACCAAAGAGACTCTTAGCCTGTTGCAGTCTCTTGGCTTAATACACAAAGAGGCTGACAAGACAAGTATCATTGGCCCAGACGGCAAGCCAGTTGACCCAGGCTCTCTTGACACGGCTGCTCTTAATCAGCAATTCATTGCTTTTCTGAAAGCCAAATACCAAAGCCCCACTGGTATTAAAGCGGAAATAGAAGACAACACGGCGGAAGCAGAAACAAAGAAACGACCTAACTAACATGCTACTTGACTTGGACAGCCACACAAAGGCGCTTGAAAGAGAGAACATAATTGCCTGGATCATGCAGCATGCAATAAAAACGGAGAGGGGGCGCCCTGTGGAGTTTGACCGCTTTTCCTTCATGATAGACCCTTACCTTGATTGGCACCCTCGCCAGGGGTCAAGAAAAGCAGCACAGTGTGGTTGGTCTATCATGACTAACCTGAAACTCTTCTACTCTGCAAAACACGGTATCCCGGGCTACGGTGTGCCAGCTGCTAACGTTATCTACACTCTACCAAGTGACAAGGATGTTAACGACTTTGTGCCGTCAAAAACCAACCTGTTAATTCAAAACAACTCTGTACTTAAAAGCTATCTCATGGATGACAACCTTAACGTCCGGGATGTTGACTCCATACAAAGAAAACAAATTGGTAACTCAATGGTTTACTTCAAAGGTACAAGAAGCAAAACCGCGGCCCTCATGATTTCTTCTGACCTTAATATTCACGACGAGTCGGACCGGTCCGAACAGTCGGTGGTGGAGCAGTACGAAAGCCGTCTCGAAAACTCTCTCTACCGGGGTATTTGGCAGTTTAGTAACCCCTCTTTCCCTAACATGCCGGCAGACGTCATGTTTAAAGACTCCGACCAGAAGCATTGGTTTGTTAAGTGTGAGCATTGTGGTCACTGGCAGTATTGTGCTTGGAAGAAATTAAGCGAGGTGGAATTTGTAAAAGCCATGCACTTTTATGTTGACGACCGAAACGGCCAGTATGTTTGTGGCAAGTGCGCCCGACCTATTAGCGACGAAGTCAGGAAGAGGGGGCAGTGGATATCAAAGTACCCAAAGAGACTTGAGGATGTTTCCGGTTACTGGGTAAACCAGATGATGTACTCGTGGAAGAGCGCCAAGGACCTTTTGAAACTTGAGGAGAAAAAGTCAGTTGGATACTTTCATAACTTCGTACTAGGGCTTCCGTACATTGGTAGTGATGTTGTTGTAGACGGGGATGTTATTGTCCAAAACATGGTTCTTGACAAACCGAAGTGGGAAAGAGGCAAGGTGGCAATGGGTATCGATAACGGAGATATAAAACACTACGTCATTGGTGATGCAACAGGGATTTTTGAGATAGGCTCTACCGACTCCTGGGACGATATAGAGCTGCTCATACAAAAGTATGACCCTATCTTTGTCGTTGACTTGAACCCTTACCCCAAAAGACCGAGGGACCTGGCCAAAAAGTACCGTAAAGGTTTTGCCTCTTTTTATGTTGACAACACTAAAGACCTACAGCTTGTGCGCTGGGGGACAAAAGACAAAATGCACATGGTGTATCCGGACCGCAACAAGGTCTTTGACGACATTGTCGGTTATATTGCCGGTGGTGGCATGAACTTCTACGGACCTAAAAGTTATTGGAAGGAGTACATTGAGCACTGGGAAACGATGTACCGGGCGGACATGGTTGGTAGCCAGAGGGCGGAGGACGTTGGACCGACGACAAGGGTCAAGAGGGGTATCTGGCAGTCTTCAACCGGGGAGGACCATTACTGCCATGCGACACTCTACTATATAGTGGCTTTGTCTCGGTTGTTGCATGGTACTGCCAAAGTGTTAACACAGGGCCAGTCCCCTAAAAAGATAATAGAAAGGGACCAGAAAACATCTGTTCCAACTGTCCCGGATGTCAACAAAGGTAGAATGACCCCAACCAAAAGTTATATACCGGATTTATCAGAGCACCTCGGAAAAAAGGGCAAGGGAACTGGTGGCGCGAGAAGTGGTAATATGTAAGAATAGACTAACCTGCAATGGACAATGACCAGCCAATTAATACTATCGGAGTACCGGCCGAGACGGAACCCAACGAGGAGAGTGTAGAGCTTCGAGAGGACACAATCTCTCCCAAAATGTCGGAGGCAGATTTTAGTGACCTTGTTAGAAACAGAATACAAAGAGCCAAAGAGCACTGGAACAAGTTTGACCTAGCGGACAAACAAGAGAGAAACTTCAAATACTGGGTTGGTAACCAGGTTGACAACAACGCCCTCCGCGACGATTTGGAAAAAGGTGCAGACAACGCGATCTTTAGAAACATTGAAACTTTTCTGCCCATTGCCACTGCAAGGAAACCAGAACTTTCCGTCACTCCAGCTTTTAAAAACGAGGTAACAAGGGACTTTGCCTCGGATGTTAAAAGGACGGGAGAGACAGAGTGGGAAGTTAGACAGGGCATGGGACCTCTTCTTAGCAGGGGAATTAGAAACCACCAGATCAACCTTATTGGTATTTTCCAGGTCGGTGTTGATCCAGACACGGGTGAATACTGGACAGAGGAGATTTATGCAACAGAGGTTGTTATAGATAGGTATGGGCGCTTTTTAGCACGTTACATCAAAGACGAGACAATAGGTGACCTTATAGAAAGGTATCCGGAGAAAAAGGAAGAGATTGTCGAACAACTTAACCTCCCCAAGGGTGCCGAGACACAAAAGAAGTACCTTGACTCACCAGTTGAGTACATAGAAGCCTGGACGGACGAGGTGGTTGGTTGGAAACTTAACGAGCTGGTTCTCGGGGTTGAAGAGAACCCCCACTTTGACTACGAAGGTGTGGAATACGAGACGGGAGAAGTCGAGATAGATGAAGAGACACAGTCAGAAGTGCCAGTGACTCAAAAGGTATTCTTTAACCACTTCAAGAAACCAAAGATGCCGTTTCTCTTTTTGACCTACTTTAATAGGGGTACACAGGTGATTGACGACACCTCCCTTATTGATCAGGCGATTGGCCCCCAAGACTGGATCAACAAAAGAAAAAGACAAATAGGGGCCAACGCGGACTCTACGAACGGCTGGTGGGTTTCTTCTGGGGACTTTATCAGTCAAGAAGAGTTTGACAAGATAGACGGCTCTATTGACATGAAGGTCTGGTTGGAGAACGGCACGCCAGGTGACGGTGTTGCTCATATCACGGGACAAGAGTTGCCGGTATATGTCTACAATGACCTTGTTGACTCCCGAAATGTTATAGACAACCTCATGGGGACTCACTCAACCACAAGAGGGGCTGAATCTGATAACCCGACTTTGGGGCAAGATGTTTTGCAAAAACAACAGGACTACGGCCGTGTTGACGGTTACATAAGAGACGCGGTCGAGAAGTTTGCACAGAAGTGGTATGAGTGGCAGTACCACTTGCGACTAGTTCATGGTGTAGAAGAAGTCTCAATAGCAATTCCAGAAGACGACGACTTCGAGCAGGAAAATGTTGTTTTCTCCAGAGACAAGGTTCCTTTGATACGAATGAAGGACGGCTCAATAGTTCCTATCCCCCTTGTTTTTAAAATACAACAAGGATCAACCCTCCCAAGGGACGAGGTCACAGAACTGTTTAGAGCAAAAGAGGTAAAAGACGCGGTAGCCCCAATAGATCTTTTCAAGATGATGAACCTACCTAACCCAAGAGAGCTTGCTAAAAACGCTCTGATGTGGGGCGAGGATCCCTACTCTTTCTTTTCTGACGACCCGGATGTCATGGAAATGTTAAGGCGCAAGGCGGAAGCTATGAGAGCACAAGAACAACAAGATGTTACTGACGCTGCTAATGCAGCTAGTAGTGAGGCTTCTACTCCGGCTGGTGGACAGATACCCCAGGGTGGTGCTGGAGACACGCCACCAACGGGAACATCCCCTGCCGGGGTAGCAAAAGCAATGAAGTCGATACTAGATGAACAAGGTATACCAGCGGAAGCACTAGACGCTGCGCTTAGTGGACAAGGGGCTTAGTTTACTATAATAATAGTTATGCACAACATGCCAATGGACGAGTCAACATACTCAAAGAAGTACAAAAAGAAACTGGAAGAAGAAAAAAAGAAAGCTGATGCTGTACTAAAGAAACTTCCGGATAACAAAATTGCCAAGGCAATAAAGGCTCGCAAGAATAGGGAGCTGAAACAAGACGACAAAGATTCCCCGGAAGCCAAGACCTGGTCCTTTGTTCAAACTGCTTACTACACGGCTCAAGATATCTACATGGACGGAGAAGCATCTCTCGACGAAGCGTTAGCGGAGTTGATTGACGCTCTGCAAGTTTGTCGTCAACTGGCAACGGAAAAAGGAGAAAGTGGCAAAGTTGCTAACCCCAAAGGAAAAAAGGCAAAAGAAGAAAAGGAAATGGCCGAAGAGGTCGGCTATTGACAAGACTGACATTTAGACACTATTATTAGTGCTAGTTACCTTACCCGACACGAGAGGGTGTAATAAAAAGCCGTGCTAAAAAGGTACAATGCCAAAACCACTTAACTTAGACGATATAGAAATCCCCAAAGAGGACGCTGACAAACCGGCCGATATTGATACTTCACCGGGTGGCGCTGACCCAGGAGTAGCAGATGACCCCAAAGATGCACCAAAAGAAGGTGATGAGGACAATGTCGAAGAAGAAGAGACAGAAGATGATAAGGACAAGGAAGAAGAGAAAGACTCCCCAGACGAAAAAGACCAAACAAAAGAAGGTGATGAAGAAGAGGAGGAAGACGAAGAAGACCCCGACGACAAAGAGCTGACCCCATTTCACGAACACCCCGACTGGAAGAAAATGGTCAAAAGCAGGGAGGAGGATAAGACTCTTATAACGAAGCTCGAAGGACAGGTGGAGCTTCTTACGCAACAAAAGGGTTTAACTGCGGAAGGCAAAGAAGCGGCAGTCAAAAGCGCCGACGACAGAATTCAGGAGGATATTGACAACGGTTGGGAACCGAAAGACCACCTGGAGTTGACAAAAAGGTATGGTCAGTATTTAAGAGACGACATTGATAGACAAAGAAAAGAAGAAGAAAAAAAGCAGGCAGAGGAAAACAACCAACTTGAGGAGAACAAGAAAAAAGCAGGAGAGCAAATAAATGAATTCTTTGAAGAAAACAAGGTTGTGTCTCAAGAGGACAAAGACCTTGTTTTAGAACAAGTTATCAAGTGGCGTGACGAAGGTTACGTGCCGAACCCCACCGTGGGGACGTTGAAACTCGCCTTTCAACACTTAAAGGAGGCCGGCAAACTCGGGGGCAGCCAGCCAAAACCAAAGAAAAAGGAGGGCGAGGAGAAAAAGGAGAAAGAAGCGGCAGACAAAAAGAAAAAGACTCTTAAAAAGACAAGTAGACCCAAAGGGGGCGACGGTGGAGGAGAAAGGGGCGACGGTAAAAAGCCTTACTCCAAACTGGCACAAAGTAGCATAGACGATATTGTTACCGAGGCGGCAAAAACCCTCGGGTAAAAATTTGCTTCATTTCTCCTCTTGACAAGCTCGGAGGATTATTGCTACTGTGGTTCTAATGAGTTTAGTTGAGTAAAAAAACTTGACAAAGTTTTTAAAAACTATCTATACTCAATTAAGTCAACTGGCAAGTGAAACTGCCAAGACAAAAAACTAACTAACAACAATGACTTTTGACGCTCAAGTACAAAGCATCACCCAAGATCATATCGTACCGAAGGTTGTAGACAACGTTCTCCAGTCAAATGCCATTACTCTTCTTCTCTTAGCTAACGCCAAACCCTGGATGGGCGAAACTCTAAAGTTCCCTGTTAAACTATCAAGCCATACACAAGGTGGTGCTTTCCAAGACGGTGACGAGTTTGCAACAGCAAACGAGAACGTAAGACAAACTGCTTCTTTTGACGCAAGGGCTTATTACCAGTCAGTTGTTCTTGGTGGAATTGCACAGTCGGTAAATAACATCAGTAAAACCCAACTTCTAAGTTTGGTTAAAGTCGAAATGGAGTCTGCACTCCAGGATATGACCGACGATATTGGTGCGATTATGTATGGTGACGGAACGGGAACATCCAACAAAGAATTCTTGGGTCTTGATGCAGGAATTGACGACGGAGGAGCGGTTGCTACTTACGGGAGCCTTTCAAGATCTACTTATACAGCTTGGGCTTCTACACTTCAAACATCCGTTGGTGCTTGGGACTTTTCTAAAGCAAGAACACTTTGGAACTCTGCAACAGTTGGTAGCCAAAAACCAAACGTAGCTGTTTGTAACGAGACGGTATTTGGATATGTCGAAGCAGACTACACAGCAGTTGTTGACGGAAACTACTCGGTAGTTGAAGGTGCAAGAAGCAGACTAACCAGCAAAGGAGTTGTCCCGCAAAACAGAGCCGGTCTTGTAGGCCAAGCAGGTTTTGACATTCTTTACTACGCAGGCACTCCTATTATAAGAGACGACAAAGCCGACTCCGGCAAACTTTATGCAATAAACACAAACTTCATGAGATTTTATGGAGTTAAACCGGCAAATGCTACACCAGTTGATCTTAAAAGCCTATACCATGAAGGAAATGATTATGACAATGTTCCTTCTTCTCTCGGATTTGGTTGGACCGGATTTGTTAGACCTGCCAAACAATATTACTTTATTGGACAATTCTTACTAATTGGAAACCTTGTGACACCGGCTCCAAGGTTGCACTCAAGTTCTGCCGGCATAACAAGCTAACATGTTACAGTCAATTAACGGACCATTATCGGTAGTACACACATCACAAAAGCACGAACTCGGTGCGTTGTACTCTGACGACAACGGTATTTACACCTACATGACGGGTGTAGCTTCTACTCTTGTTGGTTCTTGGGTGACTTTTAACGAGTCTTTTGCAACAGTGCTTGCTACAAAAGCAGAGGTAGACAAACTAAAACCAATGGCTGTTGCTAAAGGCGCTGTAGTGGCCAGCAGCTATGGTTGGTACCAGATATTTGGTGAGGTGTCCGCTGCAAGAGTTTTGGCCTCTGCGGCTAAAGAAGTGGCTATCTATTCGTCTGCCACTGCCGGGTCGCTAGATGACGACTCTACCTCCCAGACCAAAGTGAACAGAGCCGTTTTAAGAGCAACTGACGGCGGGTCCGGGGGAAATGTAGCTGCCTACATAGCTTACCCTTCCGCCGCTTAATTCCTCTTGACTATTCGGCAAGGCATACAATATAGTTAAAACAATGGGAAAAACAGGCGACAACCTTTTAAATCTTCAACGAAATACTA
>CALEZE010000094.1 GCA_937928235.1 uncultured bacterium
TAATTACTTTTCTCCTTGCAACAGTGTCCCTCAAAATGCAAAAAGTGCTTGCTATTTTGAGCTTTCCAGTTGGTGGAATACTGTTCTTAAACAAGATTACTCAAAAATGGGGGAACTTTGCGGTTCAGTCTTGCAAGGTCAGCTTAGAAAAGATTGTTTCTTTGGTTTGGGCAACATGATTGCCGAAACCAGTAGCTACAACCTTGTTCACAGTCAGAAAACCTGCAATAGTTTACCCGGGGTTAGTCCCAGCAGTCTTTGTTTAGCCGGAGTTTCCTGGGCATTTTTTGCAAATCCGAAAGTGAGAGATAAGACAGAGGAAGTGTGTCTTGTCTCGAAAGACATAGACACATGCCAAAAAGAAGCAATTTCTTTGAGAGTTCCCATGCCATGACAAAAAAAGTAAGTAAAAAACTAAAAACAGTAGGACTTTTACTGTTGTTGATGGCGGCTCTTGGGGCTGTATTGGCACTCAGGACAAGGAGCCTGGTCGGTAGCAAAATTACAGATGCAAGGGCAGAAAAACTAGCCCAGGAAGTTATAAAAAAATGCCAAGGCGAAAGCTATCGCCCCATCTGCTATGACGAAGAGGTTCCTAAGTTAATGAGCTCTATATCAATGGAGGATGCTTTTTTGGTCACAAAATACATCCAAAACAAAGACAGCTCTCTTGATAATTGTCACATTTTGGCACACAAACTAAGCTTTGAAGAAGCAAAAAGGCGCCCCACTGATTGGAAAGAAATAATTCCCAGGTGTCCTATGAATATGTGTAATTATGGATGCCTACATGGGGCGATGATCCAGCACTTTAGGGGAGAGGTTTTAACTGATACACAGATAGAGGAGGCGATTGTGGACCTGAAAGATGTTTGTGAGATTAAGGAAACTTACGGAAGGACGGACCTTGACCAGACAATGTGTTACCACGCACTTGGCCACTTGGCGATGTATATAACTTGGGGAGACCCTGCTAAGTCCATCGATATTTGCGAGAAAGTTTCTAAAAAAGAGGATGGTAGGGATTATCACGAAATTTGTGTCGAAGGTGCTTTTATGACTGTTTTCCAGGGGGTAGACGAGGAGGATTTAGCTTTGGTGCGTGACATTAAACCTGAGAAGGAAGGTGTAAGGCAGTTTTGTTCTGCCTACGAGGGTGTCAATTACGAGGCTTGTAATAGGGAGAGCTACCCGTTATTTAGGGAAGATATGGCAGACCCTGCGAAGCTTGTTGAGTTTTGTTCATATGCAAAGGGAGAACATGGTATTTGGAAATGTTACGCGACAGGGATGGGCGATGTGGTAGTTAGTATGGGAATTAATGACGAAGTCGTTGGGAAAGTGGCTTCTTATTGCAAAAGGTTGCCTCAAAGCAGGGTGAGCCAGTGTTTTGCCAATGTTGCGGTTAGGCTTGTACAGATTGATCCAAAATATCAAAACTACGCTGTCTCTCTATGTGAAGAGGCAGGGAAGCTCGGTCTGGAAGCTGAATGCTACAGGGATATGATTAATTTTGGCGAAGTTGCATTTAACGCCGACTCCCAAGAGAGAAATAGTTATTGTCAAAGTCTTGGAGAAAAATGGCACAAAAGATGTTTAGAGGGGGAAAGATGAAATTAAAAATACTTTTACTACTAGCACTGTTGGCTGTAGGTGGATATTTATTTATCGGAGGAGTCCATGTTCCCCAGACATAAAGTTCCTTAAGAAAGCATGCAGAGGAAGTGTTGGTTAGATGTCAAAAGGAAGAGTTTACTCCAAACTGTTATGACAAAGAAATTCCAAAACTGATGAGGTTTATGTCTATGGAAGATGCCTTTGGTGTAACCAGGTATGTACAAGAAAAAGACCCAAAATACAGATTTTGTCATGTACTGGCGCACGAACTGAGCTACTTAGAAACTGCGAAAGACCCGGAAAATTGGATGGATACGATGGCCAGGTGTCCGGCGACAATGTGCAATAACGGTTGTCCCCACGGGGTGCTTATGTACAAATTTAAAAGCGAATCCTTGAGCGACTCGCAAATTGAATCGATACTACCTGAGTCTGTGAACCAAGAGGGAAGTGGCAACCGAGCGAGGTGGAAATAGGGATGTGCTATCACGGCATAGGACATCTAAATATGTACATCACAGATGCGGATATAGACAAGAGCTTAGAACTTTGCGAAAAGATTGGAGTCAAAGACGACGGGAGAAGTTATTACCAAACATGTGTTCAGGGGGTTTTTATGATCGTTTTCCAGGGGGTGGAACCAGAGGACTTTGCTTTGGTTGCGGACATCAAGCCGGAAAAGGAGGGGGTTGCGAGTTTTTGTGCACCCTACAGTGGGTTGGAATATAACGCCTGCAGGACTGAGGCATGGCCTTTGTTTGTTGATCAAATTAGAGAGCCGGAGGGGTTGACTCAATTTTGTTCGTTTACAACTGACGATAGATACAACGGGTGGTGCTATGAAACGGGACTTTCGCTTCGAGTACTTGAGCTTTTGGAGATTGGTGACGGGGCGGGTACAGAGGCAGTGAGTGATTACTGTATGGCTTTGCCGCAAAATAGGCGAGCCATTTGTTTCTCATTCGCGGCAACAAGGTTTGTGCAGGTTGACCCAGAATACACACAAGTTTCCGTTTCCTTGTGCGAGTCGGCCGAAAAATATGGTTTTAGAGAATCTTGTTTGGATGACCTTCTTTATTATTCCACTTACAGTTTTGCCAAGGGGAGTGAGAGTCACGAGAGATACTGCAGCAAGCTCCCGAATGATTATCATGCCAGGTGTGAGGAAGGTAGTATTCCGGACAGACTATATTCTTGGTATGAGCGAAATTAAGAAAAATCGTTTAAAAC
>CALEZE010000095.1 GCA_937928235.1 uncultured bacterium
GAAGCTGCTTTTGAGGGGTGCGAAATCGGCAAGTAATCTATGTCTAAAAAAAGACTAGCTTTTAGAGACGCAATTTTTTTTGTTTGCTACCTTCTCCTGGTTTGGAGTTTTTACCGAATATATTTTAGTTTACCGCTAGGGATTGAGGAGCTTTTAATCAAACCTGTTGTCTGGCTACTTCCTGTTGTTTATTTTGTTAAAAGGACTAAGGAGAGGCCTGCTTCTTTGGGAATTACTACCAAGAACCTTTTCCCCTCGGTTTATTTTGCTCTTGCTTTAGGGGCTGTTTTTGCCATTGAGGCGATAGCAATTAACTTTGTCAAATATGGTGGCATTAATTTCTCAGCAAACTTGGGGCAGGAAATGATTATTTACTCACTTGGTGTTTCGCTAGTAACCGCAGTTAGTGAGGAAGTAGCTTTCAGGGGATTCGTTTTTAATAGGGTATGGCAATTTTTAAAAAACGAGCGGTTTGCTAATCTGCTAACGAGTCTTTTGTGGGGAGTGGTGCACTTGCCGGTTGCAATGCTGGTTTTGGGATTAGGCGGCTCTGCTTTAACAACCTATCTTTTGCTGGTAGTTCTTTTCGGTATCGGCTCCGCTTTTGTCTTCGCCCGAACTGGTAACATTATTTCCCCCATACTGCTACATGTTTTGTGGCAGTGGCCAATAATACTCTTTAGATAAACAGCCCGGTTTGTCCTCGGTGATATAATTACGAATACCCAATGTTACGGCAGATTTTCACCGTTTTGATTACTTTAGCTGTTGCGATAGGAATACTAGGAACTTCCTTGCTTCGGGCTTCTTCTGTGGACTATTCATTTTCAGATGTCCTTTCTGTTTCTAACGATGTAGATATCAAGCGCTCCGTGGTTGACTACGATATGCCGTACCCCGAAGACATTCTTCCAGACCATCCGTTTTGGCCGGTGATTGCGGCATCAGACAGGGTTCGCACCTATCTTACTTTTGAAGCAAAAGACAGGGTTACTTTTAACCAGCAGCTCGCCGACAGAAGACTCGTTGCAAGCAAGAAACTTTTTGAAGAAGGGAAGCCTGAAGAGGGTTTTTCTACTTTAACCAAAGCGGAAAAGTATCTGGGTAAGACTCTAGATTTGATAAAAGAAGCAGAAAAGAGGGGAGTGGAGGTTGATGAGCTTTTACAAATCCATGCCAGAGCTGCCCTGAAGCACCAAGAGGAGGTGGGAGAGATTATTCAGCTTGCCCCCGAAGACGCTAAACCAGAGGTAGCCAAGGTACAAAACTTTTCAATAAACGCTTATAAAGAAACCAGAGATGCACTTAACGAACGCGGATTACCTGTTCCAGAAAACCCCTTCGAATCCGAGTAAAACTTCATTATAAGAGAATTTTTTTAGTCATCTACTTTATATCTATTTTGGGAGCTGCTTCTTAAATTTCCGAAAAACTGCGGAGAATAGTGTTTTTGGCCGCCAATATAGCCTCAATTGATGGTTTATTGATATTTTATGACACATTTGTTACTAGTTGACAACCCACATCTAGTGTTTAATTATATGGTCCATCCCTATCTGTAGGGAAGTAATTTTACACGCATGAAATGTCAATTTTGCGCAAACTCTGATACACAGGTCTTGGAATCAAGGCTGGTTGAGGAAGGGGAAGCGGTAAGAAGAAGAAGGAAATGCGCAAATTGCGGCAAAAGGTTTACAACCTACGAGAGGGTAAAAGGCAGCGTCTTGTGGGTGATTAAGAAGGATGGTAAAAGAGAGCCTTTTGACAGAGAGAAACTAAAAAGGGGAGTTTTAAGGGCAATCGAGAAAAGACCCGTTTCTCTTGAGCTGGTTGACGACATTGTCGATCAAGTGGAAAGAGAGATGCTTAAGAAAGAAAAAGAAGAAGTGCCATCCCGATTGATAGGGAAAGCAATCTTGAAAAGATTAAAGAAAGTAGATAAGGTTGCCTGGCTAAGGTTCGCAAGTGTTTACTTGGAGTTTGATGACCTGGAAGATTTTGAAAAGACAATGGGAGAAAATTAAAAATGGCAAAGAAAACAATATATAAAAACAAAAAGAAACGAAACAACTTCAAAAAGGCGGGTAGTGGAATCGGAAAGGATGAAAGAAAAGAAAAACTTTTCTTTTTTCCAGAAGATACTCTGGATTCCAAAACAGAACTTGAAGGGTTACGAAAAACCGTTTTTATGGATAGATACTCTTTGAAAGACGAAAAAGGTGATTCGATGGAGGTGTACCCAGAACAAATGTGGAGGCGCGTGGCCAAGGGCATTGCGCAATTTGAAAAGGGCAAGAAAAATCAAGATCTTTGGGAAGAGAAGTTTTACGATGTTATGAAAGGGTTCAAATTCGTTCCCGGAGGGAGAATAATTTCTGGGGCGGGTACGGGGTATGAAGTGACCTTCTTTAACTGTTATGTTATTCCGTCTCCCAAAGACAGTAGGGGTGGAATAATGGAAAACATAACCCAAACTGTTGAAATACAGTCTCGTGCTGGGGGAGTAGGGCTAAACCTAAGCTCTCTTAGGCCAAGAGGGGCAAGGGTTAAAAAGGTTAACGGAACTTCTTCAGGCCCTGTTAATTGGGCATCTTTATACTCAACCGCTAATCACGATGTCATTCAACAAGGTGGGTCAAGGCGCGGTGCGTTGATGCTCATGCTTAACGATTGGCACCCTGACATTATTGAATTTATCAAAGTAAAAGAAGACCTGACCAAGATTCCTGGTGCCAACCTTTCTCTTTGTGTTTCGGATGCCTTTATGGATGCTGTTAAGAAAGACGGAGACTGGGATTTGGTTTTTCCGGATCTTGACGAACCGGACTATGACGAAAAATGGGACGGAGATATTGAAGAGTGGAAAGCTTTAGGCAAAAAGGTAATAACCTACAAGACTGTAAAAGCGAGAGAAGTTTGGGAAATGATAGCCCAGGCTGCGTGGCGGTCTGCCGAGCCAGGACTTCACTTTTTGGAAAGAAGCAATAAAAGAAGCAATACTTGGTATTTTGAGAAACTGATTGCAACTAATCCTTGCGGAGAGCAGCCACTTGGCCCTTGGGCGGTATGTAACCTGGGCTCCATGAATCTTTCTTCTTATGTAGACGAAAACGGGGGTTTTGATTACGACTCACTTGGAAAAGATGTTCACACCGCAATCCGTTTTATGGACAATGTGGTGGATGCCAATTTCTATTTCTACAAAGAAAACAGGAAAGCTCAGATGGATATAAGAAGGACCGGCTTGGGAACGATGGGTCTTGGAGACACACTAATTAAGATGGGAATTCGCTACGGGAGCGAAGAGTCGCTAGAAGTGATAGACAAAATTTACCGAACAATTCGCGATAACGCCTACGACGAGTCTTGTGATTTGGCAAAAGAAAAGGGAGCATTTCCCAAGTTCGACAAAGAAAAGTATCTGGAGGGGCACTTCATCAAAAGACTTCCAAAAAGAATTAAGGAAAAGATTGCCCGAAATGGTATTAGAAATGCGGTTGTTTTGACTCAGGCACCAACCGGAACGACATCACTTCTTTCGGGGGTAAGTTCCGGTATTGAGCCAAACTACGATTTTGAGTTTACAAGAACAGACAGGACTGGTGAACACACCATTTACCATCCGCTATATAAAGAATTCAAAGAAGCAAACCCAGGCAAATCCATGCCTAGTTATTTTGTAACTTCCGCAGACCTTTCGCCCGAAGAGCATGTGAGAGTCCAGGCAAAGGTACAGGAATACACAGATTCATCAATCTCAAAAACAGTCAATGCCCCTGAGGAATATACAGTCGAAGATGTGGAGAAACTTTACAGAATGGCTTACGAACTTGGATGCAAAGGAATAACTTTCTTTAGAGATGGCTCTCGAAAAGGAGTTTTGGAGAGAGCGTCTGATAAAAAGGAAAAGGCGAATGGAGTAAAGCCTGCACAAAACGGAGAACCCCTTCGACAAAGACCGTTGGCGGTAAGGGGGGCGACTTATAGACTAA
>CALEZE010000096.1 GCA_937928235.1 uncultured bacterium
GGCGGGATCCTGGCCATGGTGGGTAGTAAAAACTACTTCGACACAGAGGCAGACGGCAATGTCAATGTCACAACCTCGTTAAGACAGCCAGGGTCTTCAATAAAAGTTGTCAATTACGCCCAAGCTCTTTCGGAAGGGTATACACCGGCAACTATTCTCAACGACTCTCCATCCACATTTGTTGTTCCAGGTAGTGAACCATATTCTCCAAAAAACTACGACGGCACTTTTCGAGGAAATATCACCCTTAGAAGCGCCTTGGCAGAGTCTAGAAATGTTCCGGCGGTGAAGGTGCTTGCTTCTTACGGAGTGGGTAAGATGATACAGCTCGGTCAAAAGATGGGTATTACCACTTGGAGCGACCCCTCGCGTTTTGGCTTATCCCTCACTCTGGGGGGAGGAGAGGTTAAATTGATTGAGCTTGCAGAAGTCTATGCAACTATTGCAAATTACGGAAAACGCACAGAAGCCACCAGTGTTACAAAAATAACTGACTATGAAGGAAAAGTTCTCAAAGATAGTCCTTGCGAAAACACCTCTGAATTTGGAAACATTGTTATTAGGCTTGTAAAGGAAATCTCCGCCGCTGAGGCTGCGGTTGACCCCTGTGCGAAAGAGCAAGTTCTTAACCAAGGAGTTGCTTTTCAGCTAATCGACATCTTAAGTGACAATTCCGCTCGCACACCTGCTTTCGGAGGATACTCTCTTTTGGCAATACCGAACCATCCCGAAGTAGCTGTAAAAACAGGTACAAGCAATGACCTTCGAGACAACTTGGCTGTCGGGTTTAATCAAGAATATTTAGTAGCAACCTGGGTTGGTAATAACGACAACACACCAATGGCAAGAGTGGCCTCGGGAATTACAGGCGCCACCCCTATTTTCCACAACATAATGAGTGGGCTGCTGGCAGGAAAACCCTCTCTTGCTTGGGAGGTTCCTGAAAATGTGGAAGGGGTCGCAATTTGTGCAATAACTGGGACACTTCCCTGCAATGGCTGTCCAACAAAAACTGAATGGTTTGTGGGAGGGACAGCCCCTGCTCTTCGTTGTAATGCCGAAACAATAGCGAGACTACAAGAAGAAAGAAAAGAGAGAGAAAGAGAAGGTCAAATTACCCCAGAGGCAGCCTCAACCGCTAATTAGTTAGACCACTGAAAACAGTCCTAGCAAGTTCCGGAAACACTTCATCTGCCTCCTTTTCAACTACTCCTTTTGACATAATCACAACCAAAAACGGCTCATCCGTAAAAACTATTCCGGCATCGTTTACCACATGCACTTCCCTACCGTATTTATGTGCCACACGCACATTGTCTGGAACTCCAGCGGCCAAGTGTTCCTCATAAACAGTATTTGTCAGGAAACTTAAAAGCTCATCGCG
>CALEZE010000097.1 GCA_937928235.1 uncultured bacterium
ATTGTCCAAATTGCAATAAGCACACTCTGCACAAAGAAACTGTTAAACTGAAGTAGAAATGGGTCAAAGACTGGGTCCGACAATACCTCAAGCCGAAGAGAGGCACTACGAGCAAATTCAGGGTGGCTTACCAAAAGTCGAAACAGACGACAAGGGGTTGACCGCTGTTCTGCATGACTACAAAGAAGGAAATGGTATGCTTGTCCGTAGTAACAAATCAGTTGAGGATTATGGAACAGTAGTTTTAAGCACAGCTGAGGGGCCCCGAGAATTCAAAACCGCGCTTCTTCGAAGATTCCACGGCGAACCATGCGAAACCGAGTCTGCCAGACACGGAGGCGAAGGTTATGAAAGAAAGGTTTAGCAAAGACTTAGTAAGATCAATAAGAACTCTTCCCGATAAGGAATTGCGACTTGTTAGCTTTGAGTGCAATTTCCCAGACTGTGAATGGAGCCTGTCCGCAAGCGCGACCCCCTACCACAAGGCATTGAGAGAATTTGGTTTCCACAATCTGGAGGCACACGAAGGAACTTCTGCACAAACAATTGTGAATGTCTACCGAAAGGTTGCAAGGTCTACTCCAGACCCTAGATAAGCTCAATATTTAGAAAGACCTGATATAATACGCACTGTATAGGGTCGTAGTTAAATGGTATATGCAAAGCATGAACCATTTAACATCCGAAGGGTCGTAGTTAAATGGTATAACAGCGGTCTCCAAAACCGCTATTGGGGGTTCGATTCCCTCCGACCCTGCATTTTAGCTTCGGAAATCTTTCCAACTTACCAATGCAACATTTTTACTATTCTCTACGAAACTTCTTACTGCCTCACTAGTTAATGCTTTTAGTTCTGCCTCCCTTTGTTTCAAATAAGTTGTTCCCGAATCTCTTAGCCCTTCGTCCACATATCCAGGATGACACATAATTTCATGATCACCTGGAGACAATCCTTCTAGAGCCTTTATGAGTTTGTCACCTGAAACGTTGTTGGGATCCTTCCAGTGCATTAACGAGCGGCCATAAAAACCTAATTCAAAACTGACTCCACTATATTGTCTAACAGGTATGCCGTTCTCTTGAGAAAACCTCATAACCCATGGTTTTATTTTGGGATGCATATGCACACCATGATGACTGTCTATGTGATCAGGTAGTTGACCTGTTATTTTTTGGAATTTTTCTATCTGACTAGAAAAGGCTTTTCTGGCTTCCCCTTCCGACCAAGTAAAAATTTGTATCAACCCTGTCCATCTTTGTAGACCTTCCTCGGTAAGATCTAGGTGTAATCCAACAGAAATATTTTTACCTTTAATTCTTTTTACTAGGCCTTCGGCTTCTGGAGCTGCTTCCCTGTTTACCATTACAGAAGTACTTGTGAGAATCCCCTTGTCTATTGCCTCGTTAATTCCCTTATTGGTTCCAATACTATAGCCAAAGTCGTCTCCGTTAAGAATAACTCTAACTCTCTCAGACATAGGCGTATTCTACATTATTTTTATAAAAATCATATTGGAAGTAGTTCCCTACAAATTTTACTAATCCCTGCTCGTTACACTCGCAGGTACTCGGTTATCGATGAGTGCAAATTAAAGTATTTCATGCTTTGCACGGCGATTCCCTCCGACCCTGCAAACACTCAGTGCATTGCACTGGCTAACACCTTGCTCAATTCCTATAGTTTGACTC
>CALEZE010000098.1 GCA_937928235.1 uncultured bacterium
TTCTACTATAAAAAAAGGCGAAAATTAAGCGCGAAGCGACATGGCGGTTGTTGGCCTTCCCAGGCTTTGTATATAATGACTTTAGGATGTTTTCAGACCTGCCACCTTCCCTCAAAACCCTTCTTGGCATTTCAGTGGTTCTTTTTGTGTTTGTGCTTGGAGCAGGTGGCTACTTGTTTTTTAACGATAAATTTTCTGGGCAGGGTGGAGGGGACCCTACGAATGAGATCCAAGAAGGTGAACTTCCTCCCGAAGGAGGAGACCCAAAACTTAGAAGTGCAACAGGATTTCCAGTATCAGGAGAACTTGCCACAAATTCTTTACAGCGAGAAAAAACAGATTCTCTTCTTTCAAGTCTTTCAGGGGACACAGAATTCCTTGCAAATGTTTATTTGCAAACAGCCCACCTCGGTGAGTTTGTTAGCCTGAGAGAAAACATTACTGGGCCTGATGGCGTCACCTACCCGCTCGCACTTACTATTAAAAGCAAAATAAGCTCGAAGGAACACACAATGTATTTCACGCAAGAGGAGGTTGTTTTGTTGTCTGCAACAGTCTTGGAAGACGATTCTTTCGGAACCTCTGCTATTTACCGTGTTTCTCTTTCAGACTTGGTTCCTGGAGATGAGGTTGTTGTGACCCGCTTAGAAGACTTACTAGACCCTGGACTTAACAATGGCTTGTATTCGATACAGATAAGAAGGGGGGTTGCAAGAACTCAGTAAGGACTTTCTGAAGTTGCTATTTAAAGCTATAATATGGCAGATATGAGTGCAGAAAACAAAGGTTATAGACCAGAGCCTTTAAGGGTGTCTTCAAACTTTATGAGGATAGCCACCCCATTATTAGTGGGCTCGATGGCGCTTGCGGCTTGTTCTCCAGAAGAAGTTCAGGCATATGTAGACCAGGCAAATGACGCAAGGCCTGTGGCTACGGATGTATTTATTCCAACACCCACAGAGACACAAGTTGCAGTTGTGGAGCCATCCGCAACCTTAACCGAAACGCCAGAGCCGGAAAACCGAGTGTTTCCTGTTCAGCCTGAGTATTTGTTCAACAGGGATTCTCATCTTCGAAACTTATCTTACGATAATGGTGGTTATTTCTTGGGTATACCAGACTTGGAGCAGCCACATAGTTTTCTCTTTGCTGATTTTTCGTACGAAGGAGAAATTAGGATAGTTGAAGCTGGTGCTTTGGACCCGTCTTCTTGGGGAATTTACGCAGAAAAAGCCAATCAAGAATACAGAATACCGCCCGGCTATGGAATTAGCTCTTCAATTCAAGATGTAGTTTTTTTAGGGGAAGAGATTCGCGATATCGAGATTGTTTGGGGGGATTTGGCCCCCGGAACTGGGCTTTGGATTTCTCACGAGCTTTTGGACGACCTTGTTCGTATTCATGAAGTGCCGCAAGACTTTGTATTAGAAAAAATGCTGCCGGTTAACGATGACAGGTTTGTTTGTGAAGAAGTAACTTCGTTAAGTTTCCCAAACGGGGAAACGGAAGAAATTTCAGGGATACTTTGCAAAGCAAAATAGCAAGAGTTAGTTAGCGACAAATGCCTGCCGAAATAATTAAAAAAAGCCTTCTTTTTACCGCATTTTTTCTTGCACTTTCTTTCTTGGGAACGAATGATGCCGGAGCCAAGTTGTGCGGGACGCAAACCTATCAGGAGGTAACCGGCTGTAAAATTAGTGGGGGGAATTGTGTAATAGATGGTCAAAGCACTCAAACCGTCAACTGCTATATCGAAGGGTCTAGTTGTATGACCGGATATGTTTCACAAAACAGATGTGTTTGGCGCTCTGTGTCGAGCGGGTGTCCAACTGGAGGAGATCGAGATGGTAACTACATTTGTTGTTTGATAACGGAGAGGGCAAGATACACATGTGGGCCTGCCTACTCTTATTCCCAGGGGAGTTATTATAGCTATTCACAGGGGTACTATTATGGATACTCACAAAGTTCATACCCACCTTCTTGCTCAGTTTCTCTCAGCCCATCTTCTGCCAGCATTTCCCAGGGAAGTGCCACTACTTTTACTGCATCGGTAAGCAATATCCAAAACGGTTCTGTATCTTCCGTTAATTTTTCCTCCGGTAATACAGGTATCGCTACAGTTAGCCCGGCAAGTGACACTTCCGTTGTTTACAACACACTGGCAACGGGTGCAGGGCAGGGGTCAACCACAATTCGTGCAGACGTAATTATGAGTGGTAGTAGTCGTTGTAACGCAACTTCCAATATAACTGTGACAAGGCCAAACCCCTGGTGGCAGACAATTGACTCAGATCTTTTCTCCACCGGAAACATTACCAGCAATATCCCAGGCACTTGTACCGGGGGCTGCATTCCCAGGCTCATAAGAGACGGGGCAGGGGGTTACCCAGGTTTGGCGGCCTTTACAGGTACACTTAACACCGGTTTGGGCACAACATCTTCCACCAATTGGTCGGCCAATTCCGGTCTTTCCGCGGGCAAAACTTACTCATACGCTTACTTTGTAAGGCAGATTCCATCAAGTGTGGTGATGAATGAAATTGCCTCCCCAAGTATTAATGGAAGCGAACTTGCAAGTGGTGGAACGGAAAGCAATGGCTACTATTACTATCATTTTGATGGAGCAGCCTTGGGAGACTTAACAATTACTGGAAATACCACAATTGTGGGTGACAGAAAAGTGGTCCTTTTGGTGGAAGGCGGGAACCTGACACTTGCCGGACAAGTAAGAATTAGTTCCCCAGGTCAGGGCTTCTTTATGGCAGTGGTTGGGGAGACGAGTGGTGGTTCTAAGGGGAACACCTTTGTCAGCCAAACTGTTGGTGGAACAAACGATGGCGTGCCAGAAATTGAGGGAATTTATGTGACAGATAATCAATTTAATACCGGAACAGCGGGTGCGGCGAGCGATACCCAGTTGCACATTAGAGGTAGTGTGGCAGCATATGCAGGGATAAATTTGCAAAGAGATTTGGTAAGTAATAACGCAACCCCGGCGGAATTAATTGAATTTTCCCCACAGCTAATTCTTCTTTATCCGTCCGCTCTTTCCACCAGCAAATTCAGCTGGCAAGAGGTGGCGCCATAGAGTTGAATCTTCATCGTTTCAGAATTACAATATGCCTGTAAGGCGATGAGAGTTGCCCTACTGATGTGTTATTGGAGATTTTTGACAGAGTAAAACACATATGCTCTGTATGACGATTTGTGCGACACCCAAAGTGTCGCACAAATTATTTTCAGGACCTTCTTGTCTTTCCTTTTTTCTGCACGCAAGGACGATGAATTTGTTTACCTAAAAGATGTGGAGAATTTAGGCGAAATAGTAATGCGTTTGGTTACAAATACCTAGGGATTGGTGTTGACACTTTTTATTTTTGGGTGCTAATATCCATTTCCAAGAGTGTCTTTTGAAACGATATGTCACTAAAGATCACAAAGATTAAGAAGGTTATAAAGAAGGTCAAGAAGACCTTCGGGATCTAACGCCGGCGGGTTTATACCCGCCATTTTTTTTGGCCTAAAAATGCTAGCAGAATTAAAAACAGAAAGATTAGCGAAAGACAATGTCTTGGTAATAGGTGCAGGTGTTTCTGGCCTAACAACGGGGATATCCTTGCTGCAGGAGGGTTACCCTGTTGAGATTGTTGCAGAGAACTTCCCGCCCGATACCACTTCCAACAAAGCAGCGGCACTATGGCAACCATTTATGAGTGGGCCAGTGGAAAAGGTTCCTGGCTGGTCACGGGTGAGCTTGGAGAAATACAGGGAAGAGGCCAAAAACCCGGAAACTGGGTGTGTCAGAACCAGGACGGCCTTTATCTTTGACAAGGAGGCCGCGGAGCCTTGGTGGAAAGATGCCATAGAGGGCTTTAGGAGACTTACGAAAGAGGAAATGCCGGCAGGCTATGTAGACGGTTACGAAATGGATGGGATTGTGGTGGACACCACAATGTACATGGACTATTTGGTTAACACATTTAAAAGCTTGGGTGGGAAGATGACAAAACAAAAGGTAGAAAGCATGGAAAACGCTGCTGAAAAGGCAGGCGTGATTGTTAATTGCACTGGCCTTGGCTCAATTGAGCTGGTTGGGGACAAAACTCTTTACCCTTCTCGCGGGCAGATAGTTAAGGTTAAGAAAAACGGCTTTGACTACTCTTTGTCGGATGACGAAGGCCCGAATGAGCTTGCCTACATTATTCCAAGGGTCAACGACGTTGTTCTTGGAGGCACGGAGGAAGACAACAACTGGAGCTTGGAAGTGAGCGAGGAAGACACAAAAGCCATTCTTGAAAAATGCAAAGCAATTGCACCGGAATTTACCGAAGTGGAGATTGTTGAAGTCTCAGTTGGGCTAAGGCCAGCAAGGCCAGAAATAAGACTGGAAAGAGAGGACTTGGCAGATAATAAATACTTGGTTCACAACTACGGACACGGGGGTTCCGGCTTTACTGTTGCCTGGGGTTGTGCACAAGAGGTGGTTGCTGTTATTAACGATGCATTAAATGGATAACAAGCTTTTCTACAAAAATCTGGAAGAAAACTTAAGCGTTTTTGAAGGTTGCGGAAACATGTTGGGGATTGTCCCTTTGTCGCTGGCCGGTTACAAAGGAGGCAAAAATGCCTGGAAAAAAGACAGGAAATTAAGAAGCTTGCTTACAAAGTGGGGGAAGGAAATTAAAAGTGATAGCGTGATGGTTCTGGCTGGCGATCCACTCGATGCAAAAAAACAAGGCTATCATGTTGAAATGTTTGTCTTTGAACCTAGGGGGAAAGACGACACCGGTATGGGTGGGTGTATTTCAACAATGTGCGGAAACGGCGTAAGGGCTGTCGCTGCTTGGATCAGAGAATATGAACCAGGCGCAAAGGATGCTTCCATAATGACCATGAGTGGGTTAAGAAAGATTGCTATCGAGGGAGATTTGTACACAGTTGAAATGGGAGAACTCACAATGAAAGCAAAGGACCTAAGGCCCTACATTGACACTAGAAAGGTTCTTTCCAACGAAGCTGGGGAATATGTGGATAGCGAAATTCCTGAAGAAATTCTTAAGAAACTCTCTCAACACATTTCTACAAAAACATGGAGTATTGGGCTAAACGGAACAAGAGACAAAAAAGGGAAGATAGATGGAGAGCCACATATAGTTATTGAAATTCCTAAAAAAGAGGCAAAGAATATTAAGGCATTAAGAAAAATTGCAGTAAAGGCGGGGCCAATTATTACAAAAAACAAGAAGCTTTTTCCGAAAGAAATTAATGCGAATTTTGTAGTAGTTGAGGGCAAAAAGAAAGAAAAATTGGTTGTTTGGAATTGCACGCACGAAAGGAATTTGGGGAGTGATGCAGATCACAGTGTGACAGCAGCTTGTGGAACAGGGTCTACCGTGGTTGGTGGAGTGATGTTTACAAAGTACACCAAAAAGGCTGGAAGTACAGTTCTTGTTAAATTTAAAGGTGGAGAAATGCAAATTAGTGTTAAAGGAAAAAAGAAGAATCCAATGACGCTTTTAATGAAGGGCCCAGCAAGGAGAGTTAAAAAATGAAATTGATTTTTTGTGGAGCAAGTGGTACAAACGAAAGACTGAACAGAGAGGCAAAAAAATAAAACAAAAATGATTAAAGAACAAGAACCTGGAAACACGAGCTCAATTGGGCCACAATGGCCACCCAAAGAGACCTCTTTTGACAGAGTAAAAGGGATTGACAACCGTGGGGTAATTCGCGACAAGGAAAGATACCTGGAAGTTTTAGGAGAAGTTGGAGAGCTTAGGGACAGGGTTATTGAAAACGAAGAGTCACATTTAGACAGAGTAAGTGTAAGGCTTTTTGTTCAGAACGATGTTTGGTTGAGCTCGCTTAGTGAGCTAGATGGACTGGGCGAAGTAGTTATTCCTCTTATTAACACCAACCCGAACTTTAACGATGTTTCCATGCTCTACCTGGGCGCAAACGGTGATACCAGACAGGTGAACGAGCGAGAATTGAGCCAGTGTATTGAAAACGCGAGGGAAGCGATGCAAAGAGACCCGGTTTCCTATACAGAGGTCACCAGTCGAGTATTAGACCAGGGCTACAAGCTTGCAATACTCAGGCGTAATGTTAAAGAGTCAGACGAGGGTGTTATTGATCAGATGGCAGATTTGTACGCCAGGTTTGGCTGGGAGCGTGAAGAAGTCGAACAGATACTTGCCAACGAGTCAAATATTGTCGCAGTTGTTTTCGATAAAGAAAAAGTAGTAAGCGCTGGTATTGCAGAGACAAGTA
This sequence comes from uncultured bacterium, assembly GCA_937928235.1. Classification (GTDB taxonomy): domain Bacteria; phylum Patescibacteriota; class Microgenomatia; order UBA8517; family UBA8517; genus CALEZE01. The sequence continues at coordinate 6,277 of CALEZE010000098.1, forward strand.
TAGTCCGGTTCAGAGATGGTAATGAATTTAGAATGGCAGAGATTACAGAAGCTGCCACAGATGAAAACTACCAAGGAAAAGGTCTCTACACTGCTGTCGCAGCACACTTGATGCATGAACTTGCCATTCGTTCTAGGGAAAACGAGATTTTCGGCGGTGGAATTGACCTTGCTTTTGGTGAATGTAACGGCAATGAACCAGGTGTTCTAAAAGCCGTCAGATCTCTTGGTAGAACTTTTGCTCTAGAAATTTCCGATAGCTGGCACTTGCCCTTCAAGGGCTATTTGCCTCAACATGTACCCATTGCTGGTGCTCCTAAAAGCACTAAGTATAACGATCTTTTCCCAACCTACATAGGAAGAAGAGATATAGCCAGATTTATCAGGCTATAAAACATGTCAACAAAAAACGATTTACCCCAATCCTTAAAAGACCTCGTAGGAACTGATTCGCGTTATCCCAGAGAACAAAAAATTTCTTTATATCTGGAGGATTATTTACAAAAACAGGGGTTTAGTACAACAAGACAAAAAGTGGCAAAAAACCGATTTAATATTTTTGCCCAAAAGGGAAAAAGTAAAAACAGTAGTGCAGTTCTATTTTTGGGTCATATGGATACCGTTGATACAACAACGGAAAAAGGTTGGAAAACACCCCCTTTTCGTCTTACACAAAAA
>CALEZE010000099.1 GCA_937928235.1 uncultured bacterium
TTCTTTTTCTCCTGCAGTTAGAAATGTAATAAGTCCAAGTGTAGAAAATGCTTTCTTGATTAGTCTTTCCAGACCACTCTTTTCTACACCCAAGTCTGCCAAGTATTCTTTCTCCTCCTCCGGATTAAGTCCCGCGAGCTGGCTTTCTGTTTTTGCACTAATAGCAACGACTGCATCTTTTTCCAAATCAAACTCTTTAGAGTATTTTTCTTCTAAGTCTGCGGACTCACTCAAATCTTCTTCGTCCACATTTAGGGCAACAATAATCGGTTTCATTGTTAAAAGTGAAAGTTCTCGTGCAAGCTTTGCTTCCTCACTTGAAAGCTCCACTTCTCTTGCAGGTATTCCCTTTTCAACGGCGTCTCTTAGTTTGGTCACTACCTCCCAGCGCTTTTTGAGTTCTTTGTCTGGTGTATTGCCCGGGTCTTTTTGTTTTTCCAGAGTCTGGAAGTCCGCCATAACGAGCTCCGTCTCAATTATTTCCAAATCGCTCTTGGGGTTACTACTTCCCTCTCTTACTACATTCTCGTCGGTGAATGCACGCACTACATGGCAAATTGCATCCGTTTCTCTTACATGGGCTAGGAATTTATTGCCCAAACCCTCACCTTTGTGAGCACCAGCAATAAGACCCGCTATATCTACAAACTCCACTGTCGCAGGAACTTCTGGCGGTAAATCATCAGGCTTTTCTGTTTCTTTTACAATTTCGGCAAGCTTTCCTAGTCTTTCGTCTGGAACAGGAACTACGCCAATATTTGGTTCAATTGTGGCAAATGGAAAGTTAGCAGCATATGCCTGCTGCTTTTTTAAAAGCGCATTAAAAAGCGTGGACTTCCCCACATTCGGCAAACCAACAATCCCAACAGAAAGACTCATGGGAATTATTTTAACACGAGGCTAGCTATCGTTGTTTTTTCTAAGCTTGATCGCTGTGGTGTACATTTCTTCTAACTTTTCTTGACTGGGCTCGTTAAAGCCACCAGACCACCGAATTTCTTCTCCTTTAGCAATCATGTTTACTGCTCGTCTTTTTAGCTCTGGATCTTCAGGCAGCTCATCGTATGCTAAATGGTGTAACTTAAAAAACTTTTTATCTTTCATCTCTCCAATGCCTTTAACATATTTGCTATTCCCATACGGGTTGGTTGTGTGTAAAACATACACCTCATGCGCGTTGCCGACATTAATTATAAAATCCTGTTTGAAAATTGGATTTTCTAGCATATATGCGTATGCGTAAAACCCAATAATTTCATCCTTAGGATAAAACCGAGATTGGTGGATACTAATTGCTCCTAAGTGCAAAAATCTGTCTGAGTACAACACTTTCAATGCATCTTTAAACTCTTCTTGTTTGTCACACCATGCGAGCAAAGTTTTAGCGAACGGCATTGTAAGAAGTACAAAATCTTTAAAAGATACTTTTTGACTAATGGTCATAAACGAAGCTGCTATAACACCTATATTTCAGTTACTCTCTCTAAATACTTAGGATCCCACAACACCATCCGTTGTTCGGGAAAAATAAATGCTTTGTTGGGCTTTAGTTCTTCAACAAATTCGGTTGTATGAGAAACAATTACCATTGTCCCCTGATATTCTTTAAGCGCTTCCAATATTATTCGTTGGCTTAACACATCTAGATAAGTAGTGGGTTCATCGAGTATTAACAGGTTATTGTCTTGGGCTGTTAAAACTGCTATGGATAGTCTGGTTTTTTCCCCTCCGGAAAGGCTCCCGATTGTCTGAAAAACCTTGTCACCAGAAAAAAGAAACTTACCCAAAAACCCTCTGGCATAGCCTTCATCCTTGTTTGTAAACTCACAAAAAGTTTCCAAAACAGTCTTTTCAAAATCGAAGGTTTCAAACTCCTGAGAATAGTAGCCCACAGAAAGATCGTCATTCCTAACAACTTCACCTTTGTCTGGCTCCAGCATACCCAACAATATTTTAATTAGCGTGCTTTTACCCGATCCGTTTTTCCCAATAATTGCTATTTTGTCACCCCTAATTACAGAGAAATCGATACTTTCCAATACCACTTGACCTTCAAAGCTTTTGGATATCTCACTAGCTTTTAGTGGCAATTCTCCTACTCTTTTTGGAGTGGGTAAACTTATTTTTATTTTCTTTAACTCCTGAGGGGCCTCTGGTAGTGTTAACCTCTCCCTTTCAATTTTTCTTCGCAAGACTGCTTTTGCAGGCACAGTTCTCATGTTTTGATATCGTTCTTCTGCCTTTTTTAAGTGAAGAGACTTAATCCTAAGTTCCCTCTTGGTCCTCTCGTCTTTTTCGCTCTTCAGCCTGGTGTAATCCGAATAGGTGCCAGTGTACTCCTCAACGCTTGAATTGTGTGGGGAAATTGCCAAAACTTTATCAAGTGCATTATCCATCAACTCAAGGTCATGAGAAATCACAATAACTGCTCCGTCATACTCGGCCAGAAAGTTCATTACCCAATTCTTACCTGCAACATCCATAAAATTGGTAGGCTCGTCCAACAAGAGCAAGTCCGGACTTTGGAAAAGCGCACGAGCAAGAGCTAGTTTGGTCTTTTGCCCTCCAGAAAGTGTCTTCGGGTCATGGTTTAGTTCAACATCAAGCTCCAATCCATTGAGCATCTTCTTGATCTTATAATCCTCGTAGCGCTTGTCTGGGTCTACATAGTCTCTTACCACACTTGCCTTATCCATCTCTGGATCATGTTTGATTTCCTGAGGAACAAGAGCAACTGTGCCCGTAAGTTCAACATCACCGGTATATCCCTCCTCTTCTCCTCTAATAATGGACAGCAGTGTCGACTTTCCCGAACCATTAGGGCCTACAAGTCCCACCTTCTGACCCTTGCTGACTCTGAAGTTTACACCTTCATATAAGGGCCTTGCTCCAAAACCAAAAGAGAGGTTTCTTACATTCAACATGTGGAAATTGTATCAGAAGAATGAACTAAAGAAACGCTTCACCATGCGTCGTCTTGTAGCGCGGAACACCGTCTCTTGAGGAAGAAATTTCAATTACCCCAGACAAAGAAACATCCATCCCCGGGAAATCCCATGGCGCAAATCTATCAAAACCTAGTGTGGGTAGCCAGCGCCCACCCTTATAACGATCAAAACACTTTAAGGCAGCGGCCGTCAAGGTTGGTCCCCACAGCCTTTCGAAAGGATCTTTTTCCTCAGAAAGGTATGGCCTTCCCATTAATGCGTTCGAACCTGAAAACCATTCTGTCTCTCTTATCTCGCTGTCTTTTGGAAGAACGATCTTTGCGTCGTAATCAATCTTTTTGTGATACAAAACACCCACCGAAGGCCTTCTTTGACCATCGTGCTTATCAACCAGTATTAATGGACTATCCAACTCTGTGTCGAAGCCTAAATCAATTCCCAGCTCTTCTGCAAGCTCTCTCGTCGCCGTAACCTTTGGGTCATTCTCCCAAAGCTCTCTTCTTCCCGCAAAAGGCCCCCAGCGCGTAGGGGCTTCGTATTGCGATCCAAGTAGAATTGCCTGGCCGTCCATGTCTGTAATCAAAAACCCCGCAGAAGTGTATTCCTTTAGATATTTCCTTCTTCTCTCTTCCCAATACGGTAATTCGCTTGGTTGAGGTTCTTTGATCTCTATGTCGTCCAGATTCAAATTTCTAAAAAGAGCTGTATAGGAGTATCCAGAAAAATCTTCGAATCCGCCAATTAGTCTTTGTATATTTCTTTCATTAAGACCAAACCATCTAAACATATCTTCTGACGGCTCAAATCGCATGTCTCTTTTTCCTTTAGTGGAAGGAACAGTGTCAACAGGTTTTACTTGATCCCAAGAAACCGGCAAAACCGCGAGTGGAACAGCGGTATCTCTGACCAATACGACAGTCATTTCCTCCATCCCCAGCATCTTTGCGATAGTCACTCTGTGAAGACCGTCTGTGATTATTGGAATAAACCCATCATCTTCAGAAACCTCAACCAAAGGCGGTGTCAAGATGCTTTCTACATCACCCCACCTGTATCTAATAAATGCTTGGTCATAGGACATGTTTAATGTGTCGACCCCTTGGGCAAGAAATTGCTCTCTTAGTTTTCTTTGGATATCCAAGTTTTGATTTAAAACATACTTCACACATGGAAACAGGTCATCAATTTTAACTTTCTGTAACACTATGGAACTTTGTCTATAGGGATTAAGTCCATTGATGGAGTCGTTTAGTAGGTTGACGTTTTTTATCTTTTGCGAAAGGTACTCAAATCCTTGTGTCTCCAATACTTCTGGTGGATTAACAGGAAAAACAAATGTTTCTACTTGCCCCTCCTTTCTTGGTCCTCTCATATCTGGGAGAATACTAGCACGAAGATAATAAAAATTAAACCTCCCGACACATCCACGCGGTTTGGTGTTTGTTGTATAATGCCGCCATGACTGAGAAAGAAAATGGACCATACCTGAGTTCACAGGAACAACTGGTTCTGGCAGCAAAAGTAAACCGACTATGCGAGGCAGAGCCAGAAACATTTGATCCACATACTCAGATTCAAGACGCGAGAAGCATTGTTGTTGCCTTAAACGACAGGCTTGGAAACAGCTCCAATGCCACCTTCAAACTCAATGTCAAAAAGGAGTCAGAATCCAAATCTGTGGCAGCAGCAACGGATTTGGGAACAGTAAACACGAACTTCGACGAAGAAGAAACAAAAACTTATCAGCTCGGCCGTGTAAATGAGTATAGAATCGGCGGCTATGTTGCAACGAAAAGACAGGCCGAAAACTCAACTGTTTTACACTTTGAACCTTTTTGGGACAGAGGTTGGGTTACAGATATCTTCTCGAGGTATCAGCCAACAACCTCAATTCGCTACAACGAAAAGTCACTTGAGCTTCTTCATATACAGAAAAATTTTCCAACTTTCTTGAAATTGCCCTTTTTGTTAATTGTCAGGTACAAAGGAGTTCTGCTTTGGGAGAGACAAACAGATTAGACTGACTACATCCTTAAATCTATTCTTTTCTTCTATTTCTGAAGGGTGTGTAAACTCATTTTTCAAGTCTATTGGCCCAAACGACACACACCGAAATATTTATGATATTCTTTTTAAGGTATGGCTAAAGCAAAATACAAAGAATATGTGGAGAGGATGCTGGAACTTCACAAAGATGAGTTTAAAGAGTTTCAAGAAAAAGCATCCATGATGAGTGAAATGGCACTTGTTGTAATTGGAAGCAAGTCTGGAGAGCAGATACATAAACCTG
>CALEZE010000100.1 GCA_937928235.1 uncultured bacterium
CAAAAATGGTATTATCCCCTCATCATGCCAGTAGCTGAAATAGTTCAAGGCGAAGCGCTTCGCCAAGCACAGTCAGATGTAGCTCGCGCGCTGACCCCTTATGTAGACCAGTTGGTGGGAGAAGACCGCTGGGGCAATGATTCAATAGTCTTAACGCTTTTTCTTAATTCCCAAGAGACACTTCACCCTGACACAGAAATAACTAAGTACGACCTGGTTATTAACACACCAATACTAGGAAAAAGGGAAGTAAAGCTTGGTGTCTTTGAAACCTCAACAGCAAATGAACCATATGACTCAAATACACTTGTTTTTTCAAGAAACAGAGCTGGAAATTTAACTTTTAGAAAGATTGAAAATAACCGTGGAGACGAAAAAGACCCGCTAAAACTTCTTGCAGATGTCAAAAAAGGTTTCGAAGAACTTCCTTTTGTCACTCATGGCAAAAGCAACCCCACAAGGTTTGCCTTCTGGCCTACCCCTGTGAACCTTTCCTAAAAGAAAAACCCGCCTCAAGGTGTGTTACAAATACCTATATTGGCGGGTGTTTTCTTGTTTCTTTCTAGTGAATTGAATTGGTGTTGGCTAGAACAGAGCCGTCGTTCCTGCAAGCTCCAGGACTACCATTGTAATGGCTACAACAGCTAATCCTTGCAGGAAATGGAGAAGTCGCGGCAACAACATGTTGTACAGGTCTTCTAGGAGGAAGTTGGCAAGCACTGCCAAGCCTCCGCCGATTAGACCATTTACTGCGACCGGAAAGTCGTCTTTGGTGAACATGTAAAGAAATGTCACCAGCCCGGCATTCGTTATGCAAATCCATACAGCCTCGCTCATCATCAGCCTTGTACGAAATGCTCCGTCCAAAAGCCAGAGAGCGAAAAATACGCCCAGGACAGACATTGAAAATACTATCACTGGGGGACCGTATACATCTATGTTCATCTCATCCTCCTAGGGACTTTGGTTACAAGAATCGAGTGAAGTAGTTGGCCACAAAGGCCAGAGCTAGGACCAGTGTCGTCAACTTCACATAAAACGACCCTGTTAGTTCAAGTTCCAGCCACATCTCCCAAATGGCATAACTGCCCAAACCAAAAAGGAGAGCATAGGCGGTCGTGGTGATAACCAGATCCGTGAACACAGTCGCCGGCGGGAGCAACATACTCTGCATAACCGCCAGAGAGCCGAATGCCGCAGACAATATCCTGAGCAACGAACCGGCGGTGTTGTCTACCTTTGTCCGCGCCTGCTTCTCAAGCAAGTCGGTTACCACCAGTATTGTCAGGAA
>CALEZE010000101.1 GCA_937928235.1 uncultured bacterium
CGTCTGCCTCTGTGTCGAAGTAGTTTTTACTACCCACCATGGCCAGGATCCCGCCGGTTTGTGTATCCAAAACAACTGCCGCACCGTTTCCCACATTTAGCCTCGCCAATCTTTCGACCTCCGTATTTACGGCCTCTTCTGCAAGCTTCTGAATTTCGTAATCAAGCGTTGTTGTTACTTCTAATCCTCCTTGTTCCACTAATTCTGGCCCATATTTTTCCTCCAAGTATTTCCTTACATACATCACAAAATGTGGGGCTTTGATGTCTGTCTTGTTTGGCGCAAAAGAAAGCCTGTCTTGTGCTGCTTTTTCTTCCTGCTCTGCATTAATAAACTTATTTATTCGCATTAAGCGGAGAATATCTTTTTGTCTTCTAACTCCTTCATCCGGTGTGGGCCCGAAAGGGGAGAAGGATGTTGGACTTTTTGGAAGACCTGCCAAAAATGCGGCTTCTGCTAGGGTGAGTTTTTCTACATCTTTATTAAAATATGTTTGCGAAGCAGCCCCAATGCCGTAGGCAGTCCCACCATAGGAGACTTCGTTAAGGTACATTTCCAAGATCTCGTTTTTTGAATAAGTTCTTTCCACTCCCAAAGCGAGAATAAGCTCTTTAACTTTTCTGACAACAGTTTTTTCAGAAGAAAGAAGAGCGTTTTTGACTAGTTGTTGTGTGATAGTTGAGCCTCCGGAAAGCTCTTCTCTTGTTACATTTCTAAAAAGTGCCCTTGCCATACCTTTTATGGAAAATCCGAAGTGTTGGTAGAATTCTGCGTCTTCAGCAGCCAAGGTGGCGAGTCGTACATGAGTTGGAATATTCTCAAGGGGTATAATAGTTCTGTTGTGGTCTTTATAAATGTTGTAAAGAAGGACTCCATTTCTGTCATATATTCTGGTTGCGACCTCTTGCCTTCTTGTCACAAGGTCTGTGGGTGTTGGTAAGTCTTTTACTATGGCATACCAGTAAAAGAAGCCGAAAATAAGGACGACAGAGGAGACAGTTATGTGCTTTTTAGTGATAAAAACTTTGGGTATCTTAATTTTCGGTCGTTTGTAGACAATCTTCTCTTTACTTTTCCTAATAAGATTTGTTGGAACCTTGGGTAATTGTGGGAACCTAAAGCTTGGTATCTCAAGGGTTGGCCTTTTAATTTTTGGTAGTTTTATACCTTTTACTTTTTTAAAGAGTAGTGAGGGAAGGGAAGCGAGGGTGCGAACACTTTTGCCAACCGTAAGAGCAGTAAAAAGAACGAAAATTACAATTGCTGAAAAAATAAGGTAAAAAGGTTTCCCGACGACGGACAATGCCCTTGCCAGAAGTAAGAAGGGCTTGATGTTTATTTGTCGAGCAGTTTTACCATCAGTATTCGCCTGCCTGCCGGCAGGACTTTTCTCCCTGCGGCTCACAGCCTACATTCTAGCCTTATTTTCAAGGCTATTCTAGGGGTAATTTACCGAATTAGAGGATAATTTATAGTTGCTGAGTGCGAAGCTATTGGGCAATCAAGACAAACGAGAGTTCCCAATGGGTCAAGCAAAAACCTTTTATTTTGAGTTTCAATTTCCTCGGGTGGAGTGTCTGGCCCTGCCTGTTGGCCCGTTCGTCTGTCAATTTGAATATCGGTTGCTCCAGCTTCAACTCTGGCTCCCACAGCAGACTCTAGAAAGTACTCAAACCTTGTCGGACATCCGGTTGGCGCTCCCTCTGCGCCATCTGGGGAAGTTGCGGTTGAGACATTTCCAGTGTCCCAGCATACATTGGCACCAACAATACCACTGGGCTGTCTGGGCCATGCGTGCCCCTCGTCTGCCTCGCCATACGCACCCTCTTCTGCTTTGTTAAGTACCTCAAGCATGATTGCATTCCAAATAGGAGAAGCACCAGAAACTCCGGAAACTCCCGCACTCATGGGTGTATTGTCGTTATTTCCAACCCAAGTTAGAACCAGAGCATGGCCCGTGTAGCCGATTGTCCAATTGTCGCGTCTGTCATTTGTGGTACCTGTTTTGACAGAAACCTCCGGATGCCCCCTGACATTTAAAAACGAAGTCGGGCCAAATGCTGTTGTACGAGCGCTATTGTCGTGAAGGGTGTGGCTTATAAGAAATGAAACTTCGGGAGAAAGGACACGGTCCCCGGTTAGTTCTTCTATTTCTGTTTCTTGCAAAACCCTTCCTCTCCAGTCCTCAACTTTTAATATGGAGACAAGCTCTTGTTTTACTCCTTGGTTTGCAAATACACCAAAAGCAACCGCCATGTCGTATGGTCTTACTTCGCCACCACCCAGGGTAAGGGAGAGACCGTAATTTGAAGGGTCGGTAAATGTTGTTATACCCATTTCGGTTGCAAATTCGATGAAGTTCTCGAGCCCGTTTAGGGCCAGTGTCCTGACGGCTGGAACATTAAAAGAGTTTCCAAGAGAGAACCTTACTTGTTGCGCTCCGTGGAATGTGCCGTCATAGTTTCGTGGACAATATGCCGTTTGTCCAAGAACTGTAAAACAAGTGGGAATATCCGCCAGGGGAGTGGACAAAGTTATTGTTTCGTCCCTTAGGCCCAAGGCGTAGTTGAGTGGTTTAATGGACGAGCCTGGTTGGCGGTTTGCAAAAATGATGTTCACCTTTCCGTCTTCGTCTTCCGCGAAGTAGTCTTTGCTTCCGACCATGGCTAAGATTTCACCAGTGTTGGGCCTTGTAACCAAAGCTGCGCCATTACCCACATCAAAACGAGCAAGTTCTGCAACTTCTGTTGCGACAGCATCCTGGGCAAATTCTTGAAGTTCCAAATCAAGTGTTGTTGTTACTCGTAAACCTCCCTGTTCAACAACGCGTTCGCCATATTTTTCTGCCAACTGTTCTTTAATCCAAAGAGCAAAGTGTGGGGCATCTGGGGCATCCTGTTCGGCGTAGGTAAGCTCTTCCTCTTTGGCCGCATCTGCCTCCTCCTGGGTGATATAACCGTCTTCTACCATGCGCCTAAGAACCGTTGCCTGTCTTTCCTTGGCGTTTTCAGGTCTTGCGCCAAATGGAGAATAACGACTGGGGGCTTGGGGTAAACCTGCCAAAAGAGCCGCCTCGCCAATTGTTAGATCTTTTGCAGATTTGTCAAAATAAAGTTCGCTTGCTGCCTCCACGCCGTAAGCAGTGCCCCCGTAAGGTATTTGGTTAAGATAGAGTTCGAGAATCCTGTCCTTTGAGTAGATAGTTTCAACTATCATTGAGAGTGCGAACTCTCGAAGTTTTCTCCTGACAGTCCTCTCTGGAGTCAAAAGCGCGTTTTTAACCAGTTGCTGAGTGAGAGTGGAGCCCCCTTGGAGCTTGCGGTTAAATACGGTATTGTAAGCGGCCCTTGTGACACCGGTGATGGAAAAACCATAATGTCTGTAAAAATCTTTATCCTCTATGGCAATGGTTGCTTCTTTAATGTGTTCTGGTAATTCGTCTAGTGTTACCGGGGTTCTTCTTTGGTCAGCGAAAATTTCGTAAATAAGGTTGCCGTTGCGGTCAAGAATTTTGGTGGAAACGGCTAAGTTATCAGACGACCCGAGCTGTGTGGGAAGGGGAATGCCCCAAAAGAGCCAGAGAAATACAGCGGTAACGACTGAGAAAAAAATAATTTTTTTTCTAAAGCGTTCGTTTTTCTTGATTTTTTTGCCGAAGGAGGAGAACCAGTTTTTAAGCTTTTTCATCTGACAGTTGATTATACTAAATTGACTAAGTGGTTGTTGTCCAAATAGTATGATAATAGAGTGCAAGTAGGCGAATTACAGAAAAAACCCTGGTGGAGTTACTTGGAGCATGATTTACAGGAACTGCTTAGAACCTCGCTCCTCTTGGTTGAAAAATCAAAAAATTGGGATCAAAAATTTCATGACTACTCATTTGTCGTTTTTCCTGCCAGTAAGGCCTATGAAGGATTTTTGAAGAAGTTGTTTTTAGATCTTGGTTTCATTGATGAA
>CALEZE010000102.1 GCA_937928235.1 uncultured bacterium
TCATTACCATAACTTCAATTATACTAACTATGCTTATCTTTAGAAAATGAAAAGAACACAAATACTCCTTCCCCTGCTGGGTTTTTTGATAGGAATATTGTTGCTTGAGGCCTTCTTGCAAAGCTACTATTGGGCATCAAACAATGATCTTGTTGGACTCACCCCCAGAAAAACAACAATTGGGTGGCTAGACGACCCCGTTCTTGGAAGAAGACTTGTGCCTTCGCAAGAAGGTTGGTTTGTGGCAAATACAAGTGAATACAAAACTTGGATTACCACAAACTCAAAGGGCTGGAGAGATACTGAGCATATTGAAGAAAAGCCAGGTGGAACATATCGCATATTAGTTTTGGGCGACTCTTTTGTAGAAAACTTTCAGGTTCCACTCGAAGATACATTTTTTAAACAATTAGAAGGAGGTCTTGGAAAAACTGTGGAAGTGGTTGCAATGGGAATGGGCAACACGGGCTCCGCTCAGCAGCTTATTGCGCTTAAGGAGTTGGGAATTAAATACCAACCAGACCTTGTGGTACAACTTTTCTATACAGGCAATGACATTAGAAACAACTACGAACCACTAAACAAAAATCCTTTTGTGCCCTATGTCGAGTTTTCCCAAGGAGAGCTGGCATATATTTCTCCAAACCCACCCATAGCTTCGGAAACAAAAGAATTACTAAAGAGGTGGGCAATTGTTGAAAAGCTACTCGAACTAAGGCAGCGCTTCTTGGAAAAGGAAGCGATGGACAGTACCGGCTACCCCGAAGACTACCAAGTATACAAAGCCGAATACACGGAAGACTATCAAAAAGCATGGGAACTAACCAAACAAATTATTGTCGAAACAAAGGAAACAGCAAACAAGGTTACTGCAAACTATATCCTCGTTTCGCTTGCCAACAACGAGCAGGTAAATACCAGTCTTTGGCAAAAATTATTCGACACCTACCCCAAAATGGCCTCCGCAAATCTTGACTTGGAAAAGCCTGACAAATTGCTTGGAGAGTTTTGTGAGGATGAGAAAATTGAATGCTATTTTATGCTTCCCTATTTCAAAGAATTTGTTGGCAACAATGCTGGTGCAACCACCCACTACTTGCTAGACGGGCACTGGAATGAAACTGGAACAAATTTAGCCGCGGATTTTTTAGAAGACAAATTGAAAGAAATTATTTCTTCTTCTCAAGAAGATAGTTCTCAATAACCAGGGCGTCTATTCCGCTTCGTATAAAGGTTTTGTAAGCCTCCGCTGCCGTGTTGACTATTGGCTCTCCTCTCAAATTAAATGATGTATTAAGAAGTGTCGGAACTCCTGTCTTTTCTTTGAATGCGTTAACAACATCATAATAAGACTTGTTCATACTTTTCTTGATAAGCTGCGGGCGGGCAGAGCCGTTAACATGAGTTATAGCACCTAGGTTTTTCCTTTGGTCTTCTTTGACTTGAACCACTGCCAACATGTACTGCAGAGGGTCTTGTTTAGCATCCTTCCCCACCTCATAAACTTTTCTTGCGTCTTCGTGGAGAGTAACCGGCGCAAAAGGCCTGAAAGCTTCCCTAAACTTAATTTTGGCGTTAACTATGTCTTTCATTTCAGCACTTCTGGCATCCGCCAAGATGCTTCTTGCACCAAGTGCCCTTGGGCCCCATTCAAAACGCCCTTTTACCCAGGCGACCACCTTACCTTTCTTACAGTAATCAGAAACTATGTCGGTTATCTTTTCATCAGTCAATTTCTTGGCTTTCAGGTTGTTGGTTTTTAGAAACCCTTCAATGTCACTCTCACTGTTTTCGGCACCTAAATAAATGTTGTCGAACTTTTCGCGTTTTTTGTTGCCCAAAATATGGTGATAAGTGTAGAGTGCCGCCCCCAAAGAACCACCGTCGTCCCCCGCGGCCGGGTGAATGAATAAATTTTCAAAACCAGCTTCTTTAAATATGCGCCAATTGGCGACCCCGTTTAGAGCAACACCGCCGGCGTAGCAAAGATTTTTGCTGCCGGTTTCTTTTCGTACATGCTTTGCAATATTTACAAGGCTCTCTTCCAGGACAACTTGGACACTTGCAGCAAGGTCTGCATATTTCTTTATAACTTGCTCACTTTTTTCTTTGGTATTGGGTTCCATTCCTAAAAGGTTTACAAGTTTCCTGTTGTAGCTCACCTTGTCGGAATACTGAAAATTGAAGTATGAAAGATCTAGTTTAAAACTGCCGTCTTTTCCCTGGATAATGGTTTTCTTTACCTCGTCATAATATTTTGGCTCACCATAGGGGGCTAGCCCCATTACCTTAAATTCGCCACTGTTAACCCTGAACCCCAAAAATTGAGTGAAGGTTGAGTAAAAAAGTCCCAAGGAGTGTGGGAATCTTACTTCAGAAGTTAACTCAATCTTGTTGCCCTTCCCCTTCCCCCAAGCGGTTGTTGTCCATTCCCCGACCCCATCAACGGTTAAGAGTGCTGCAGACTTAAAGGGCGAAGTGTAATAAGAACTTGCGGCATGGCTTAGGTGGTGACCAGAAAAAAGAATCTTCCTCTCGGCAATTCCTAAATTCTTAGCAATCTCGCTCTTTACCCAAAGCTTTTGTTTGAGCCACACTTTATATGCGTTAACAAAAGGTTCGCGTCCTCTTGGAGCTGTCTCCAAAAAAGACAGGTTCATGCGCTCAAACTTCAAAAATGGCTTCTCGTAAAAAGTTACCCAGTTAATATCACCCGATTTAATTCCTGCTGTCTTTAAGCAAAACTCGATTGCGTTTGTAGGGAAGCTTGAGTCATGCTTCTTCCTGGTAAACCTTTCCTCAGCGGCTGCTGCCACCACCTTGCCGTCAACAATTAGCGCGGCCGAGGCGTCGTGATAGTAGCAAGAAATTCCTAGGATTATCATTGTTCACGCATTTTCACCAAACTACTCGTATTCTTTTCCATCTTGTGCCAGCTGGGACCGGCCTTCCTCCCAAAATAGTCAGTAAAAAATCTGGCAACTAGCCCAAAGGGTGTGACAATAAGGAAGAAGAAAATGGAAAAAAGAAGTGAAGCCTGAAAGTTTCCAAGTTTTTCTGCAAACTTTTTCCAGCGCTCCCAATATTCCTTCATGGATATATATTAATTAGAAAAGCGGATAAACGATAGGGGCAAGGGGGGAGGACCCAAGAACTACAATGATTATCCCAAAAACTAAAAACACAATTATCATAGGAAGTATCCACCACAAACCTCTTTTTCTGAAAAAGGATGTAAGTTCTCTTGCGGTTTTAATTTTGTCTTTCATTTTTTCAGTTCCTTGAAATAGTCTACCAGACCAAACACAAGCCATAAAGCAAGCAGGACAAAAATTATATTCCCGAAAGCTTCTGCCAAAGATCCTTGACCCAATAGCAAGCTAAAACCTGCCAGAAACGAAAAAGTAATCGCCAAAAATATATATATCTCTACTGGAGGGCTAATTAGCACCAAAAAAACTACAGAGAGCATTATTATCCTCTGACTCGAAGAAAGAGTCAGAAGACTAAGGTAGGGAGTTACGGCAAAAACATCAAACAAAAAGGTTACTCCAGCGTATAGAAAAACTAGAAAAAGTATTTTTTCTTTATTACGATCAAAAATTTTTTTAGCTTTTTGCATCACGGTTGCTTTCTCCAAAGAACAAAACTAGTCAACAAAGCAAGTCCTGTTATTGTTAGACCAAAGTAAAATATCTTTTGTGGCCAATAAACAAGGGTGGCCTCATAAGTGTCGGTGTCTACTACCCAAGCATTTGCGTAACCGTCTGCCGTTGTGTGTGCAACAACAGTCCCGTCGCCTTTAAGATTGAGTCTCCACCCATCATTGTAGTTCTGTTTAAACACCAAAAACTGCGGAGAACTTCCACCGTTAACTTTTAATGAATATTTGGTAGGACCTATTTTCTCATATTGAACTTCTGAGATAGAATCCTGAGAAAAATCTTCGCTTCTGACCAACAACACTGTAGGTGTGTAATACTCAAAAACACCAAGGTTTCGAATCTCAAGGGTAGACCGTTTATCGACACCTGGCACCATAAAGCTAAACTGAACATGTTCATCGTCTTCTGGCGAAAAAATAATGCCAAAATCGTGCCACCTTCCATCAGTGTTCAATTTTCTTCTTGACGAAGTGTCTGACTCAGTCAATAAAAACTCCGGTGCACCTCCGCTCACAGTACGATATTTGAATTTCAATAAGTATGTATGGCTTACTTCCAGGTCTGCACTCAATACTTCCGGCTGCCCAGAAACAAGATCTAAAGACATAGTCCCCTCTTCGTCTGCCACAGATAAAAGATTATGTGCTTCCGGGTAAACCACTTCTAACCTGTGAGTCCCCCTCTCCAAAAAGGTTTCATTCTGCACGCTTTCTCCGTTTATTTGAACACCTTCAAGGGGGGGTTTTTGAGGGCTAAATACCAACCCGTACTCTCCTTCTCTGTTGACTGTCACAAAGTATCGCTGTGTCGAAGGGAATTCCGCCTGCCATGTAGTGCCAGAAAGCTTGTGTTCATTTTCTCGAATAAAAGTGGCCAGTTCGTCATACATAGGATCACCAAAAATATCCTCGGTGTTATCCAGAACGTCTAAAAATCTCGCTTGTGCTTCAAGGTACGCGAGAACCTTTATGGTGTAGTAGTTTTTGTCGATGTCCGACATGAGAGTGAGTTGTGAAACAGCGTCAGTCATCCTCTCTTTGTATCTACCGATACTGGTCTTTATTAAATCAGAGTAGTCTTCTTTATAGCTTCTTTCTTTACCAAGCAGTGCAGGAAGCTCAGACACCCTTTTGTTTGCAATAGAAAGATCTACATCCACCCTCTGTGTGGGAATATCACTGAAGGTTTCAATAAGTCTCCCCTCCTTGTAAAGCAACAAGGGATAGAAATAAGAGTCTGGAAGGATCCCCGTACCAAACTTGACCGTCGAAACCAGGTCGTCAAACTCTGCTGGCCCGCACACAGAGCAACTAGCAACAACAACATCTGCTGCAATAGTGTTTGATCCTTCAGTAAAAACACCCTTGCTGTTGTCGTAAAACACCGGTAAATCCTCTTGTCCTGAAACCTCATTTACCTTTAGCACATCGCCAGCGCCTACGTTCGCAGAAATCCCTTTCGAAAAACCAGAAAACAAAGCGGGGGCACTGCTTTCCAAAGCGTATAGTCTCCACTCCCCGTCTTCAAACACTTTTTTAAATTGGTTACTACCTATAAGTTTTTGTTCTAAAAACCGAAAGTCTTCGCTGGTGGTTTCCTTGTCACTATAGAGAACATCGTCTCTCCACAAAAAAGTATTGATACCAAGAAGGCGAGAAAGGGATATGAAACTGTCCAAGTCGCCAACTTCAAGATATTCGTAAAGGTTTTCGACGACAGGAGGCGATGAGTTGTCGTTCGCTACAATTGATTTGTTAGTTGCCATCCTGGGAAGTAAATCCAAACTGAAGTACCCCCACTCATAGCTATCAGCCCTGAATTGGTCATCGAGCTTTGGCAAAAGAAGAGTACGGGACTCAGCAGGAAGGTTGTTATCAATATAATTGGCGGTATTCCTGACATGCCCTGGAGCACTTACTTTTGTTGTAAAAGGGGGATTCCACGCAAAAAAGTTTCCAGAAAAATATGGAAAATGATAAATAAGGACAAGTGAAATGGCAAATATTCCCAAGCTTTTTTGCAAAGTTCTCTTGAAAAACTTTTGCAACAGCTCGCTAGCGAAGTAGCCTGCCAGGAAAGTGAACGAAAACCAAAACGCTGGTGCAAATTTATAAAACGAACTTCTAAAGATAACAAAGCCCGGCAATTTCTCCGTCAAAAAAGTATACAAGGCACCAAAAGGAGGCCTCGAACCTGCTGTAAATATCGCACCCCACAAGAAAATGGCAAAAAGCAAATAAATTATCTCTTTACGGCCTTTGCCTTGAATAGTGCTTTTTTTGAAAAGTAAGCCGAATAAAATAACGAGAAAAGGAATAAGGCTTAAAAAAATTAAACTAGGTGATTCCAAAAACAGCCTTGAGTACGGATGGTCTCCACCAAACCAGTCTGGAATTCCCTGAAGTCTAAAAAGGTTAATAAAACTAGCATGGGCGTTCACTGTTTTTTCCCAATCCAAAACTCCTGCAACACCACCTGATGCGCCAAGTGTTTGCTCAAAACTTCTTACATAAAGATTTAGCTGCGGCAAAATCCAATGCATGTTCAAAAGTACGGTGGCAGCAGCGAGCACAAAAATACTTTTTAAGGAAAAAATCAGACCTTTCAAACCATTTTTAATAACATCGATTGCGCCTAGGTATAAAAATGTAAGTCCATAAGTTAACAGAACCCCGCCGTACAATGCCGGCGAACCCCCGCCATTGAAAACAAAAAAAATTAAAGAAAATAGGACCGCTGCTTTAAGAAAACTCAGTTTCCGCTTAAACAATTTATAAATCACTAAAAATCCAAGTGGCAAAGCCACATAAAGCGAAAATTTGCCACGCTCGGCAATAAACCACGCCTGTAAAATATAAAAATTACAAGCATAAAAAACACTGGAAAAAACCCTAAATATCCAATGCTTTTTCTCTGGAAAAAGTGAGTTTATAAGAATATACATGGAAGTTGCCATGGCAAAAAACCAAAAAATAAATGCGAGCACCGGTCCCCAATGAAGTGAGCCCGTTACTACTGTAAAAATAGTTTCCGGCAGTTGAGCCACAAGGAAGCCTTTAAATAAGGTTAGGTCAACACCGAAACCTTGCGTGTTCCACGAGAAGAAAAGAGACTTGAAGTAATCGACCATATTCAACCTAAAACCCGGGTCCTGACCTAGCTCAAATTCATTGCCTCCTAACCAGTGAAGAGGTGTCAACTAAATAACAAAGAGAAAAAGTATTTCATGATTCTTTTGAATTTTTTTAAAAACCAACATTGGTTAAGTTCCCCCTAACTCTTCATGCTCTATTGTAATAGACTCTTCTTGTTTTTGTAGAATCCTGGCTAGATAGGGCTTTTTCATTTTCTGGCAATTATTAGTGTAGTTGAAATAAATTTAGGGAATGGTAAATAAAAAGGTATTCGTAAATTTAAAAGGGAACTAACCCTCCATAAAAACGGGATAAAAGACATCGGATACACTTCGACTTTGCGAAATCCTTTACTTTTGAACAAAAGTTTCCAAGCTGTTGGGTGCAAAACAAAACGGTGTGTTTTATCTGCCAGTATATTTTTGTGAAATGGATAAGGGGAGGTTCCGCAAAACACTCCGTTCTGGTTTAACAATTTTCCTATTTTACTAACAGCTTGCTCTGGTGAAGCAAAGTGCTCTAAGACTTCAAATGCAAATATCATATCGAATAGTTTTTTACTCCTGAATTTTTCAAGTGGGATTTTTTTAAAAGCGTTTACTTGAAAGTGTTTGTTTGAAAAATTAACAGCCTCGTTGTCGAGCTCAAGTCCTGTATAGTCGATATCCTTGCCAAGAAATGAGTAGAAACCACCCAAAGCAGACCCTATTTCAAGTATTCTTTCGCTACTGTCAATCTTAATGTTTTTATTAATCATCTTCCATTGAGTTTTAAACCATTTTCGATAAAGGGCTATCTCCGTAGGGTCGTATGTACTGTCGAAGTGTCTTCTGAAATATTTGTTGTACATTATATCTCCAGCTCTTGTCTTATCTTGTCGGTTGTGTTCATTAGCGTACCCTGTTTCCACTTAAAAGCATAGACATTCTCGAGACTCAAGTCTTTTTCTGAACCTAGCAGCTCTTTCACTTTCTCCAAATTTCTAAAGTACCCAAAACCGCTTTCTCCAACCTCTTTGTAGCCTTCGTCCCAAATTCCCCACAAAAAGTCGTCTTCTAGGAGTTTGTGTGACAACTCACCTTTTTCAACATACAGAACAAGTGGAACATGGCCAAAACCTGACTGAAAGGGCATTGTGGTTCCAGTTGGGCCGTAGTAATATGTGTCGCTTTCTGTGTAAAAGATAGCCCTTTTCTCAAGCCTGGGATAACTAGACAGGATTTCTTCTACAACCATTTTTCTAACTGACCCCACTTCTCTGAACTGCGCTATGTGCAAATTGATAGCTTTGGTCTGGTGAAAAGTGTATAAAGCAACAACAAGCAAACTAATCAAAAGAGCTTTCGACCTTGCAAGTTTCAGTATACTTATAACCTTATGTGAAATTGCCCAAACCACGACTCCAAACATCATTGATCCACCAAAAGTTGCCAAATAATAATTCCTTGTTTCAACATAGGATGTTCCTTTGGGCAATAGAACGAACGAAACTCCAACTAAGGGTATAAACAGCAACCCCAACAAGAGGGTTCTTTTAATATTTTTGTTAAACCCGGAATACCTCACCATGAACAGGCCAAACATAAGCAAACAAACACCAATCACGAATGCAAGTATCCCGCTACCTGTTGTCTGAACATACAATGCATTGTCAACCAAAGGACTGCCCAAAAACCCCAAAAGATCTTTCGTCAGTGTGTAAAGTGAGGCTGGATCTAAAAAGACTTGTGCTATTGCCTGAATTGGATAAGTTATGATATTTGTGGCGAGAGCAGAAAGAAAACTTCCCTCTCCACCTTCTAGTGATATGTACGGACTTGAAGAACTATCAAAAACAATAGGTCTCAGCCTTATAAGTATCCACAAAACACCAAACAGCAGCATGTGTTTATATTTCTCTAGGGTGGTTTTTATATTTTTTTTCTGGCTGGTTAAATAGCTAATTAGCGGATAGCCAACAAATAATGACATTACAAGTTCCTTAAATCCCATTGCCATAATTAAAAAGAGTATCGTTAAATAGTAGTGTTTTTTGTTGTTGGTCTCTTCATAAAGATAAAAGGTGCATAACGATAGAACACCTAAAAGGCCAGAAAACAAACTCCCCACAGACGCACTTATCCATGTAATTGCTTGCAAGTGTGTGCTGTTGAATGCAAAAAAAGCACTGGAAGCAAAAGCAACGAATGTGTTTTTTGAAATTTTCTTTGTAACAAGAAAAACGGCAGATATATTTAAGAGGTGCACAGTCAACGAAACTGCATTGTAGCCCACTGGGTTAAACTTGAATGCGTAATAAAGCAATACAAAGAGAGTCCTTGCCAGCACTCTGGGTGCATCTAAGATAACAGTTTTGCTTAGAGCTAGTACACCCTCGCCACCCGAGTATAAAATCCATGCAAAGCTGCTCCACTCATCTTGCTGAAAATATATGTCTAAAATTGGCCAAAACACAATAGTTGCGGCGAACAACACTAAAGACAATAGGGTGTATGAAATTACAGTCCTCTTGCGAAATATATTCTTTGCAAATGTAAAAAGTATCATATTAGTTTCTATAAAATTAACAAACGGTTCTGTCAAGCATACTGCATCTCTAAACTTTAAAGCACGAAAAATTCCTCTCACTAGCCCTGGAAAAAACAAGTTTGCGTAAATTATCCATACACATATTTTAAAGATATCTTTCGGTTTATTTAAGTCAAACCACGTAAATTGCCTTTTGTCTTCCTGAAAAAGATAGTTTTTTTCTATGTTTCTTGTCCGTTTCTTAATTAGTGTTCTCATGTTTGGCAAGAAATCGTGATAAAAACCGGCCGAGGGCACATATGCAAACTCTCTCCTTCCTTCTGAAACAAGAATTGCCAGATTATCAAGATCCATAAACCTTCTTCGTTTGTAAATCTCGGATTTTTTTAACATATCAACCCGGTAAAGAAGTCTTCCTTCGGGAGGAATCAAATCCTTTTTAAATTCACATAGATAGTAACCTTCCTTCTTGGAAACTATTGACTGTTTTGGGTGGACCGAAAAGAATTCATAAATCGGATCTCTTTGTAGGGGATCGTGTGTCATCAAGCGTGTAAGCCAGCTATCTGACTTCTTGGAATAATATCTAGAAAATGACGCAACCAACTTCTTGTCTTCCAAAAGTGGTTTCAGCATTTTTTGGAAAAAGTTCTTTCCTCTTAGTCTCACATCCGCGTCGAGGTATATGAAAAAGTCTCCACTTGATTTCTCTAAAGCCAACTTCTTACCTCTCTCTGGATGGGCCTCGGGGTTATTTATTATTTTTACCGGGAATTTTTTTGCAAGTTCTACCGTCTTGTCTTTTGACCCGGCATCAACTACAAAAACTTCAATCTTGTTCTGAGGATAATTCTGACTGAAAACCGATACAAGGCATTCAACAATATTCGCCTCCTCGTTCAAGACTGGTAATGCAATCGAAATAAGAGGAAATTTTGATGATCCTTTTTCTTTCCTTGATTTAAACATCTAGTGCTGATAGATTTTAGAAGATATTAATTTAAAATTCCATGCTAAGAGCCGACATGTACAACGACTATTGGACAAGGCACAAGTTTTCTACTTTGCCTGACTTTCACTTTAAGTGGCCCGCAATTAGAAAGTTTGTGCCCAAAAAACCCGGCCTAAGTATCCTAGATTTTGGCTGCGGGCCTGGACTAATAATCAGTGCCATGAAGGAGGTCAATCCTGAAGCAAACTACATAGGTATCGATGTTTCAGAAAAAGCAGTAGCCAAAGCAAAAAAAAGGCACCCCAAAGGAAAGTTCCATGTCGTAGCAGACGGCGATAAGTTTCCACTTAAGGCAAACAGTATTGATTTCGTGCTCACGACCGATGTTATAGAACATGTTTACAACACCAAAAAAGTCTTCAAGGAATTTCGCCGTGTGCTAA
>CALEZE010000103.1 GCA_937928235.1 uncultured bacterium
GATCAGTTGCCGTTAATACGTTAATTCCAGATTTTGAAACTGCGCCTAGTGGTGTCATACAGGTATATCGTCGTAGAAAACAAAAAACCGCATGTCTTTACTTGAACCAGTCAAATTTTCTAGGTATAACTTCGTCGAGTCAACTCTCGACCTGAATTGTCCAAAGAGGTTGTACCCGTTCATAATCTGGAACCTGCCAGTCGAGATCTCTCCATAAGCGTAAAAGTGTGGCCGGTAGCCGATACTGTGAGTTGTACTCAAAGTTCCCATACCTGTTAAGGTGCCTCTCGACTGTTCTTTTATTAAAACGTTGTCCGCATCAGCCAATAATATGTAATTTCTGGGATCGGGGCTACCTTCAAGTGCATTAGTCCCAACTAAAGATATACGTATTCTTGTTGCCATCAAACATCTCCAAAGACTCCTCTTGGGTTAGTTCCGTCACTTATTACAATCCTTTTTAAGTCCAAGTCAAAGTACGTAAGACCGTCCGTTGACTCTATTCTCCCCGTAACAATTTTATCTCCGTCAATTGTTGTACCCTCTGACCCAAAAGCTGTAATAATACAGTTTGCGGAAGTGTCTGCCGAGGCAGTAACTATTGCAAGGAGGACTTTATTACCCCCTACCGCGCTTGAGTAGGTTGTCGTAGTTTGCAAAGCCGTGGTTGAAACATCCGGGTCAAAGTAAATGTAAGTTGTTGCCGAGATATTGCCTGTGTTGCCAGCACCAATGGCGTAGGTTGAGCCGTCCGAAAATTTAAGTGTCCCGGAGGACCAAGACTCGGAAGGGGTGCTAGTGCTGGGAGTTCAACTACTTTCGGTTCTTGACTAGGCATAATGGTTTGTCTTAGGGTTATTTTACATGACTCTGGAATTGACAGAAAATCGCAACAAGGATACCTTCTGCCTTAAAGGCTAACGCCTATTTCCGGAGTCATGCTTTTTAAAGGACATCCGCATCTTCCGTAAACTCCACCCAGGCTCTTTTTGCCTTAGGTTTTGTTGAGGCACTGCCACCAAGAGTAATCTCAAGTGCCAGGTCCCTGCTTCTCATTGCAACATTCTTTTCTTCAAGGGAAAGCTCTAGCTTGGTTTTATTGGCCGTTGTTAGAGATCCAGTTATGTAGTTTGCGCTATCTGCAAAGTCTTTGTCGTCGTAAGGAGTCCTTGTGATTTTTACGTCTACTTGTTCGTTGGTCTTTAGTTTCCCGGCAAGCTCTATAACTATTTTACTTGCAATCTTTTCATACGCGGACTCCCTGTCAAAGATAAGTGACCTGTAAGTAGCCGAGTCTTGAAACAGTGTCGTGTCAACTTCGTCAATACCATAGCTACTTGCACTTTTCCAAGCAAAACGAATGGTTGTGCCTATCTTTTTAATAGCGCCTATCTGCACTCCTGTACCTGCTTTGACACCGGCTGATGTTGGGTATTCTGCGTTTAATACGGGTCCCGTCGCAAGATCGAACTTGCCGTTTTTTGTACCCCAATTGTGAACCATTCTAAGTACCTCGGTTGATGTACCGTCACTAATTCCAAAATGCACCAAGTTACGCCACACGTCTATCGCCCCGGGCCAAACCTCCGCAGTCTTACCAACCGCCACCCTTGGTATTTCCTGCACCACCTGGAACTCGCCACCTTGTGACTCGAGAATTTTTGGTTGTACTCCGGCAATAACCACTATTTTGTTATTAAGAGCAATTCCTGCGTGAGGGTTCCCCGGAACCGGCATAAAGTCGTTGTAAGTACCGGAAGTGCCGTCCCAGAAGAAAAGCATGCCCTCTTCGGAGTCGGATATTGAAGACCCTCTTGTGCAAAGAATGGCTGCGTAGCGACCAACCCTAAACATTGACCGGACGTGGTATCCCGGGGGAAGAACAAGGGCCTGGGCCGTCCCAGTTCCAACACCATCAACCGTGCCAACATATCTACCGTGACCTACAAGAAGCAGGTTTTTAAATCGCAACTTAGGGTGCCAAGGAGAAGAACTTAAACCCGTTTGCCAAGAGTCAGTCCAGGTTGAGGCGTAGTCAAACCTTCCGAGAATTGTGTCTCTTGAGTAGTAAAGGTATCCGTCAAAGTCTGCCAATCCTTGCCCAGCAGGTGAGTCACCAGAAAGGCTTCTCGCCAAAGAGTATGTGCCTCCTGTCTCTTTGTATATCTCGTCCCCTGCATAGGCATACATATCGTTGTTTGTGGGGTTAAGCTCAATCCATTTTGCAAGCTGATCAACCGTAGCGTCGGAGTCTTTTACAGGTTTTGCAGCAACTTGAAGCAGTCCGGACTCATCCCTTATATCAAACCCGTCACCGTAGGCAAAGGCCCCAAGACCTCCTGTTTTGAGGTCGTCTGCCATTCCACCATTCCACTTGTCTATCTTCCATAAATACCTTCTTGCTGCCATAACTACTGATTAATTGCACTGTTTGGATAATTAAAAGGTACCGGGGAAAGATTTCTGCCCACAGGTTTACCTCGCATTACCCTGCCTTTTGTTTTGCTTTGATACTTGTTCTGGAGAAGTAGTAAGTCTCTTGTGTACATGCGTTCAAACTGTCGTGACTTGGCTTCGTTACCCACGGAGTAATACTCCATAACAGAACCCCAAAGAGGGGTTTTGTGAAACTCCGGAGGGAGCCTCAAAAGCTCTGCTATTTCGTAGTTTGACCCTGCTATATTTGCCTCCTGAAACATGTTTACCAGCACCAGGGTGTCGGCGTCGGTTATTGTCTTTATGTCATACCAGAACTTTCCGTTGGTCGGTCTTAGAAACCTGCCTGCCATGTTGCTTGTCCAGGCAGGGCTACCTGCACCTTCAATCGTAGGAGAACCTTTAGTTGCAGTAATAGTACCCGCTGAGTGGTCTGTCGGGAAGGTGAGCCTATCCTGATATCCTTCGTAGACTATCTCTAAAGCGTCCGTGAGGTCGGTATCGGGTACGGGATCAAGTTCGAGGTGGACGTTTCCTTGTTCGTTAATAACGATAAATTCCCTTGCGATTGTCCCTTCTGCCGAAGCACCTGTTTTTTGTGTTTTGTAATGCCATTTTTCAAGGCCCCAAACTTCTGTCACTGGATACCAATTGTTGTTAATTTTCACTCTTACTGTTTTTATTTTGTAGTAGTCCGGAGGAAGCAGATAAGAGCGCTGGCCGTCTTTTAAGTTACCATACTTCGTTCTTTCTACAATGTAGTTGTTTGCTTCCGAGAGAAGAAAAGCGTAGTAGTAGTTAAGTCTTTCCTGACCAGCAGTGTTGTTTTCGGACGAGTCGTCCTTGGTTAACTTCTTGTATTGACTTAATAGGTCTGACGATTTAACTGCGTTAGTCATTGTATTTTTATGCTTCTGCTAGCTTGGTAGGATCTGAAACATCCGGACTGTCCCAGACATCAGTACCCGGTGCCTTGCCATCCCAAACGTTTGTACCCGGTGCCTTGCCACCATAGGCAACCCTTGCATCTATATTAACAATAATAGCATAGAGAAGGGTCAATTCCTGGTAGATGTATGCTCTAAGGTCATACACCACTGTCAACTCGTCATCAACATAGTTGAGAATGTCGTAAACGACAGAGAGTGTTTCCGAGACATTCCCGGAGATGTCGTACACTAGCGTCAGCGTTTCTGAAACATAGGCGAGGATGTCATACACCACTGTCAACTCGTCATCAACATAGTTGAGAATGTCGTAAACCGGGGTCAGCGTTTCTGAAACATAGGCGAGGATGTCATACACCAAGCTTAGTTGTTTTGCCACAAGCTCCTCCGCCGTGAGGTGGGCACTGGTTGATCCTTTGTAGAAGAATGGTCTTTTGTAACTTCTCCACATATTAATAAGCCGCCGGTTTAAAACCCCCGTAAAAAGCAATTGGGTGTATTCTCCTTGATCCGTATAGTTCTGCGTTGTCTGGGACTTCCCAGTCAACAGAGAGAACGTTCGTGTTATTCACCATCCCAACATAGTTTCTACCTCCCGGTTGGGTTGCTGAAATATCTTTGGCAGTTCTCCACCCAAACTTAACATATCCCCCAATTGCCGCCTGTATCAATGCAACCCCACTTGCATTAAGATCCCTGTCATTGTTGCCCGATACACTCCAGGAACCAATACCCAAGTCGGCTGCAAGTTTGGTTGTACCGAGATCGTTATAATCACCTGAAGCTAAAGATGTGTTACTTGCCTGACTGGATTCAACCACAGAGACACTGTCAGTGTCTGCATTGCTTACAGCAGCTCCATCACCTGTCGCTCTAATGAAAGTGTTAGCCGTGTCTTTTATTACCGCGCCGGCCGGAATAGTAGTATCCAGGTTGAACGGTGCATGGGCGTGACCTATGAAATAGTTAGGGTTGTCAAAAGAGTTAGAGGGCCTTGTGCTACCAGAGTCAACCGTCCCAGTAGTTGCATTCCTGACCGTTGAATAGGTAGAGCTTGAGTTATTGTAAACCCTACCATGTCCACCTCCATTGGCTGTGAAAGTATCAACTCCTAGGAAGAACCCGAGAGGTGGAACAAACACGCCGGCTGGGGTACTAACAGATATGGCCGCAAGAAAAGCAGCCATTGCCCCTGTAGCGATAGGAGCAAAATGTTTACTGTCCGGGAGGAGATCCGAGTAATGCAAAAACCCTTTGTAGAAGGAATCTACTTTCTTGTGCTTGTTTGCCACCCTTAGTTTAAAGAGGGCAGGCATGAAATCAGCGGCCACCCTGTTCCAAGTGTTATATCGAGATACAAAATGGAGTTTCCCTTTCCATTTACCGAGAAAGATGGCATAGCCATTTGGAGCTATACCGGCAACAGTCTCTTTCCTGTCTGCCCCAAGAAGATGTTTACCTGCCTCTGTGTTAGCAAGTTCCAGGAGATCTTCCTGGTTATTTTTGAAAAAGTCATAGATGTATTTCTCTTCTTTTGTCATGCTAAAATGCCAGATCTTTAATGTTTGGATAGCGCCCTTCCAATTTTTTGATCACCTTCTGGTTTTGTACGTTCCTAGCTTCCGCATATTCAAACCTACCTTCAGCGGGAATGCAATACTTCAGACAGGAAGCCTTGCCACAAAGAACTTTGTTACAGGCTCTACACCAACCCCTTTTCTTTCCTGAACCGGGGATAGAGTGGAAGTGTCCTCCACAGTGGGGACAAAGAAGAGTACGGCCTACTTGTCTGCCGTTTTCAACTACCGCGCCGTCTTCTCGAGTTGAATCATGAATGGCAATAGACACATCTGTTATTCCTCAAACTCCATTCCCACTATTTGATTGAAGGCACTTGCCGCGGTTATGCTCTGATAGCCAACACCTGCGTTATTCGTTACGGGTATTACAACCTCCCTGCCCGGTGCAGCATACCACTGGAAAGTAGCCCTCTGGTGGCCGTTTATGGTTAACATAATCTCGTTTGCTGTGTAAGTAGGTTCGGAAGTGTGAGCCTCCCCAGCAACAGCTGATGCAGCTCCATCTGCCGGATCCCTCTTTTGCGGTGTTACAGATGTAGATGTTCCAGCGGTACTGATCCTCTGGAGGACTGCCTCAAAAGCAGAATCAGCTGAAACATCAGATCCTGCTGACAAGTAACCAACCTTTAGCCTTTTTAGGGCTGATGCTGGTTGATTGAGGGCTAAGACAGTAGTCGAAGCCGTGTTGGTATCCTGTCCGTCTATGAAATATACGCCCATGTTATTTGTTCAATTCTAACATATTGCTAGGTGGTTTCACCTTCGCATTTTATAGTTCCAGAGTTTGCGGTTGCAGCCGCGGCACTTGAGCTAACTACTCTTTTTAACCAAAGTCCCTGGCTACCAGCAGCGGCTATGTTACCTAGCTCAAAACCTGCTGCTTTTGTTGTGGGATCCAAGTAAAGAATTGCAGAGAGTTTGTTTGGCCCGATTGTACCTCTTGTGGTTCCACCTGTACCCTCTGGTATGGTCACTGTTCGTGTGATAAACAAGATATACTTTACCGGCGTCATAGGTGTTTGTGCTTAAAACCTCTGTGGTGCCATTAAGGGCAACTGTCTCTGTGGCTCTTGCTCCAGATACTTCACCGACAATAGTAACGTTTCTTGTATCAGCCCCGTCTGAAACGAGTGCCACCTTGGCTGCACCGGCAAAAGCCGTTAGTTCGTTACTTCCGTCGTCGTCGCTTGCAGTACCTATTCCAAGGGAGATTTCGTCGTCTGTGCTTGTGGTATTAACGGACCTCCAAAAAACAACATTTTGCCAGGTAAGAGAGCCGTGGTTGTTTTTAACAAAGAGCTTCCTGTACTCTGTTGCACCAGACACGGCCTCATCCGCCGTTACATCGTCAAAAAGGTTTTCATCCGTAGCGTCGGTAATGGCGGTACCGGTGATAGTACCACCAGTAGAGTTCGTGCCATTGGACTTATAAAATTCTATGTCACTTGCTAATATAGCCATTCTAAGTTAGGTTAGTTAGTCGAGAACCTGCTCTTTTCTGTCTTTCCTTATTTTATACTGAAAACTCCGAACTTCTCCGTCAACGTCGTGTTCTAGTTTGAAAGCGTACTCATCCGCCGCGTCAACAAAGTTAATCTTTTCGCGCACTTCCTCCTTGATACTTTCTGGTGAGAAGTCTTTTTGAGTTGCAGCATCAAAGATTTTAAGGACTCTCTTGTCTTTAATTTCTTCTACGGTTGAGGTTTCAAACAAGTGAGATACGAGTTCTTCCGGCATTTCAACAAGCGTGTCTTTCTCGAAGGTGACACCTTTATAAGTCCAACGGTTAACAACCCTAGCAAGCATAGGACTATCTTACTAAGAAAGTCGGGGTTATTGCAATAAGGTAGTTACTTCTGGGGTTTAGCTGATATACCAGCTGCCTCTTTACTGGAACCTTGGGCCGTTAGTTTCTCAAACTGCTTTTTGTCCATGAAACGCAGGTTGGGAATTATGCCGTGTTGGGTCATCTCTATGTAAGGGACGATAACTAGTTGAAATTCTTCCTGGAGTTTTAGAAGCTCTTTATTAAAGTCGTCAGTCCTTTTAAGAAACATCTTTTGTTCCAACGTAAGTTCCTGTTGTCCGTTACCTGCCATGAAATTAACTTTACTTGAAGTTTTGGAGGTTAGTCAAGCTCTTCAACGTCCGGGAAAGCACCCTCTTCTGGTGTTTCTTCTTGTTCTTCCGTCGTTTCAGTGTCCTCTTGTGTTTCACCGGTGTCTCCCTCACCAGCGTCCTCTGTAGCTTCACCTGGTGCCTCCTCCGTAGTCTCTGGCTCTTCTCCTATGTCTTCGCCTTCATCCTCTGCTGGAGGCTCTACCGTCTCTTCTGGTTTAGGCTTGAGCGTTTCTTCGTTGCCTTCCAGGTCAACAGATCCTTTTGCTCTTTTTCCTGTACCCCTTTTCTCTCCTGCTTCTTTGTT
>CALEZE010000104.1 GCA_937928235.1 uncultured bacterium
AAGAAACGAGGGTGGGAGATAAAAAGAATTGATCCAGACAGTAAACTTAGTTTGCCTGAAGTGTTGACGGCTGGTGAACTATTTGAAAAGGATAAGTTGTTTTTGGTGGGGAACCCGTCAAAAATTTCCAAGAGTGAAATTGAGTGGCTAAAGAAAGAGGGGGAGAAAGTAAAGGGTAATGTAGTTGTGTACCACGAGGGTATGATTTCAAAAACAGTGCTTTCCACCTTGCCAAAACCAGACAAGGTTGAAGAATATACCCTACCCAAACTTATCTTTAAATTTATAGAAGCATTTTACCCAGGAAATAGTGATACGGCACTTCAGCTCTTACACCAGATAACTGAACCCCCAGAATTTGTGGTAGCACTTCTCGCGAGGCAATTAAAGGACTTGTATATTCTCTCTATTGGGGAAAAGTTAAATTATCCCTCTTGGAGAGCAAGTAAACTCACAGCTCAGGCTAAAAAGTTTACCCCAGAATCTTTGAGAGAAGTAATTAGCGAGCTGGCCGAAGCGGATGTCCTTTCAAAAACTTCCAAACAAGATTTACTTTCTTCTCTTGACCTAATTATCCTTACAAAGTTAGAATAATTTCTACTCACCAATGGTTATTGACCCCTCAATTTTCCGAGACTATGACATCCGTGCGATAGTTCCCGAGCAACTAGACGAGGAAGGTGTAAGAAGAATTGCCGAGGCCATTGTTAAAGTCTTTTCCCCCAAAAGTATTCAGGTAGGACACGACATGCGTGTGACTTCTCCGCAATTCCATAAAGCATTTATAGAAACGATGACTGATTGTGGAGTTGATGTTGTGGACTTGGGCTTAACTTCAACAGACATGCTTTACTTTGCAGGGGGGACTTATGGTGAAGATATGGCTGTAAACATAAGTGCTTCGCACAACCCTCCAGAATACAACGGTTTAAAGATTGTCAAAAAGGGAGCTGTTGCTGTCAGTGGAGATAGTGGTATTTATGATATTCGTGACGCAGCACTTTCGGGAGAAGATCTGGGTGTAAAGACGGAAACCAAGGGAAAAGTTACAAATAGAGATGTCATGGAGGAGTTTACCAAGCATGTATTGTCCTTCATAAACACTGACAAGATGAAACCTTTTAAAGTGGTTAGTGATGCAGGAAACGGGATGGCGGGCCATTTTATGCCTGATCTTGAAAAACACCTTCCATGGGAGGTTGAGAGACTTTATTACGAATTAGATGGCACTTTTCCCAACCACATGCCCAGCCCAATTGAACTCAAGAACATGCAGGACACTATAAGCAAAGTAAAGGAAACTGGTGCGGATGTTGGCATTGCGTTTGATGGCGACGGTGACCGCGCTTTCTTGGTTGACGAAACAGGCCGTTATATAACAGGTACCCTAATGACGGCGATGGTTGCCGATATTGTTTTACAAAAACACCCGGGCGAAACTATTCTTTACAACGCGGTGGTTGGCCGTATTGTTCCTGAAGTTGTTAAAGAAAGAGGTGGGGAATCTCTAAGGGTTAGGGTTGGCCACACCCTTATTAAAGAGGCAATGCGCGAAAAAGATGCGTTTTTCTGCGGAGAGCATTCCGGACACTATTTCTTTAAGGAAAACTTTTTTGCGGACAGCGCAATAATTGCCGTGCTTTATGTGTTGGAATTGATGTCGACAACGGGCAAGAAACTTTCAGAACTGGTGAATGAATACGACAAATATGCAGCTCTTGAAAGCGAAATTAACTTTGTAGTTGAAGACAAGGAGGGAGTTATGAAAGCATTGGAGAAGGAGTACAAAGACAAAGCGGACTCTATTGACTGGCTGGACGGAGTATCTGTCTGGTTTAAAGATTGGTGGTTTAATGTAAGGCCTTCAAACACAGAACCGCTTTTAAGATTAAACATTGAGGCGGATAACGACAGACTTTTGGAAGAGAAAACAAAATCTCTTGTGACAACTATTGAAAAACTCGGAGGCAAAGAGAAAGTATAAGTTAATGTATCAAGACTTCATTAGAGATTCTCTCGAGGATGCTTCTAAAGTTGCTTTGACATATTTTGGAAAAACAGAAGGTTGGACCAAACCCTCAGGCAATATACATGTTTTGACAAAGGCTGATTTAGAGATTGGCAAACTACTTACTCAAACAATAATCGAAAGTTTTCCAGAACATAACATAATTGACGAGGAGCTTGGCGTTGTTGACAACAACTCCGACTATACTTGGACAGTTGATCCGATTGATGGCACTAGCAATTTTGCCGTTAAGCTACCATTTTACGGTGTGATGATCGGTCTGCTCAAAAAAAACACTCCACTTGCAGGTGGGCTAGCCTTACCATCCTTCGGAGAGGTTTATTCGACAGAAAAAGGTGAAGGCGTTCTTCTAAACGGCAAAAGAATTAGATTAAAGGACGATATTGGTCTCTCGAGTTCCTTAGTCTCATACGGTATAGATGGGGATGATAAAAATCCTTCAAAGACCAGCTTGGAAGCCGAAGTGATTGGTTTACTTGCATTGAGGGCACGAAATATACGAACGACAAATAGTGCGTATGATGTTGCACAGGTTATTAACGGAAAATTTGGTGCTTTCTTAAACATGACAAGCAAAGTGTGGGACAATGTCGCTGCCCAAGTTTTAGTAGAAGAATCCGGCGGAATTTACACAGACTATTTTGGCGACGAGCTAAATTATTCATCGTCATTAAAGGAAATGGATAAAAATTATACATTTTGTGCGGCCAGGCCAGGACTGCATAAAGATATAACTAGTATTACGACTAAATTTAAGACAAAATAGAATATGACTTATAACTTCGACTCCAGAGAAGAAATCAAAAAGATAGACCCTGAAGGAGTTTATGAGGGCACGCTCCTTTTCCCAGATCAATGCGAGCAGGCTTGGAGTGAGGCTTCTAAAATAGAGTTTCCGGCGGAATACAAGAATATTAAAAATGTAGTTGTTTGTGGAATGGGAGGCTCAAGGTTTACCCCACTTTCTATAAAGCATGCTTTTGCAGATAGAATCAGCGTACCTTACGAAATTGTAGACGAGTACGAACTACCCTCTTATGTAAACGAAGAAACACTAGTTGTTCTTTCCTCTTATTCAGGTACCACGGAGGAGGTAGTTTCCTGTGCCGAAGATGCTCTCAAGAAAGGTGCCAAGGTCACGGGGGTAACAAGGAATGGAAAGGTGGGAGAAATACTTAAAAGGGATAATCTCTCCGGGTACATTTTTGAAGAAAAATTTAACCCATCCGGCCAACCAAGAATAGGTGGCGGATATATGCTTATGGGCCACTTGGGGATTTTGTCTTCATTGGGTTTTGTAAAGGTTGAGGAATCCGAAGTATCTGAGGCGATTAGTTTTGCAAGAGTAATGGGTGAAAAGTTTCTAGCTGAAGTTTCGGAAGATAAGAATGATGCTAAAAAACTGGCTAGGCAACTTTTGGACAAAGACCTTTTTATAATTACGGCGGAACATCTTAAAGGTTTTGCGAATGGCTTTGCTAATCAGACAAACGAGACGGCCAAAATGATTTCAAGTTACCGTTATATTTCGGAACTTAATCATCATTTGATGGAAGGTTTAAAACACCCCGAAACATTGGGAAAAAACGGACTATTTTTGTTTTTTGAGTCTGAACTTTATTCCCCTTCGATTCAAAAAAGATTTCCTATAACCAAAGAGGTTGTGGAAAAGCAAGGCATTGAAACACTTTCGATGAAATTGGAGGGTAAAACTAGATTGGCACAGCTTCTTGAAGCATTTACTATTTCCAGCTTTACCACTCTTTACATGGCCATCTTGTATGGCACAAACCCTGTGGAAATCCCCTGGGTGGATTACTTTAAGGAACAACTTTCTAAATAACTTCTCTAACTTTATAATATAGCCCTTGCTCTTTTAACTAGTGAAGAAAGGAGAATTAATGACCACCGGTCTTGCATTCGTTGTGGCGTTTTTTATTTTGGTTTTTATTCCGAGGCTTCTCTATGAAAACGCCAAACAACTATCAACAGGGATATATAGAATATCCGTAAAACTCCTTAAGAAGATTTCGTATAAAATATTTGCTTTGGTTGGCGGAGCGATTTTACTTTATATCGAATACAAAACTAGAAAAAAAAGGAGCAAAAAGGGAGACGCGGGCTAGATTAAACCAATCAAAACTTAAACCCGCTCTCCCGTTTTCTTCTACTTTTTCTTTAAACTTTGGTACACTAGAATAGTCTTATGTCTGCCCAACCATTAATCCTAAACTTCGAGGAAATGGATAAGCGTGATTTGCCTTTAGTTGGCGGTAAGGGTGCCAATTTAGGGGAAATGACTAAGGCAGGTTTCCCTGTTCCTCAAGGTTTCGCCGTAACGGTTGCGGCATACGATGTTTTTTTGGATGAGAACAGCATAATCGATGAGATAAATGCACAACTTAAAGATTTGGATGTACACGAGCCAGAAGACTTGGACAGGGTGGCTAGGTCCATAAGGGCAAAAATTACAAAAGGCCATGTACCAGATTCTGTTGCCAAGGCAATCATTGACGGTTACAAAAAAATGGGCAAAGGTTTGGTTGCTGTTCGCTCATCTGCTACAGCCGAAGATTTGCCCGGTGCATCTTTCGCAGGGCAACAAGAAACCTTCTTAAATGTAGAAGGCGAAGCTAACTTGGTCGATTATGTCAGGAAATGCTGGGCATCTTTGTTTACTGCCCGTGCTATTTTTTACCGCGTAGAGAATAAATTCCCTCACGAAAAGGTGAAGATTTCTGTAATGGTCCAGCGAATGGTGCAGTCGGATGTTAGCGGCAACATGTTTACAGTGGACCCAGTTTCAAACAACAAAGAAAGAATTGTTATAGAAGCCGTTTGGGGTCTTGGTGAAATGATGGTCCAAGGCTCCGTTGTTCCTGACCGCTACAATGTGCAGAAAGACACCTTTTCCATACTTTCCAAGGAAGTTTCAGATCAAGACATTCAGCTTATTAAAAAAGGGAAGGAAACAAAAGAAGTAGAGGTCCCCAAAAAAGATAGGGAGAAACAAAAGCTAACGGATGAAGAAATTACAAAACTAGCTAAAATTGGAAATAAACTCCAAGAGCACTATTACTTTCCTCAAGATATAGAGTGGGCTAGGGAAAAAGGAGAACTTTTTATTACTCAAACAAGGCCCATCACAACTCTTGAAAACAAGGGTGGTGAAACAAAAATAGAGAAAGGTAAGGACGGCTCCTTCAAGGATTCTAACTCACCTATCATGACAGGGGCAGGTGCAAGCCCGGGTATTGCAACCGGCCATGTTAGGGTGATTATGACAGCAAAAGAGATCAGTAAAGTCAAAAGTGGTGATGTTTTGGTTTCCACAATGACCTCTCCTGACTTTGTGCCCGCAATGAAAAGAGCGGCCGCGATTATTACTGACAAAGGTGGTCAGACTAGCCACGCAGCTATTGTTTCAAGAGAATTGGGTATTTCCTGTGTAGTGGGAACAAAGGAAGCAACAGCGAAACTGAAAGACGACATGCCCGTAACAGTGGACGGTGCAAAAGGAATGATCTACATGGGTGCCAATGTTAAGGTTGAAAAAGGCAAGAAAAAACCCAAAGAGAAAGTTATTTCGCAAAAAACTGCTACTAAAATTTATGTCAACTTGGCAGAAAGTGAACGGGTTGAGGAAATAGCAAAAAGAAATGTAGACGGAATTGGGCTCCTTCGTGCTGAGTTTATGATTGCAGGTATTGGAGTTCATCCCAAAGAAGCAATCAAGAAAAAGGAGCAGGAAAAGTTTGTAAAAAGGTTGGCGGACGACTTAACCAAGTTCTGCAAGCCTTTTGGAGAAAGACCGGTTGTGTACAGGGCTACAGACTTTAAGACGAATGAATACAGACAACTTGAGGGTGGAAAGGCATGGGAGCCGGAAGAGGAAAACCCCATGATGGGATACAGGGGTGCCTTTCGTTATATTGCGGATCCTGAAGTTTTTACACTGGAACTTCGCGCAATTAAAAAGGTTAGGGAAAAGCACAAAAACTTATACTTAATGATCCCGTATGTTAGAAGCCCTCAGGAGCTTGCTAAGGTAAGGCGCATCGTTGCCACAGAGGGGTTGTTCGAGGACCACACTTTTAAATTCTGGATGATGGTGGAATTGCCCGTCAATGTTATTCAAATAGACGACTTCTTGCGTGTCGGCATAGACGGCGTGTCTATCGGCTCTAAC
>CALEZE010000105.1 GCA_937928235.1 uncultured bacterium
AGGGCTTTTTTGTTCTTCGTTTTCATGATTAACTAATATTACCTTAAAGTGTCTAAGTTTTTAGATATTTTCTATCCAAAAGCGTGCTTCGAGTGCAAAAAGGCTGGTAAATATTTTTGCCAAGATTGCCTTAAAGGAGTGAATAAGTCCAGGCTGGTTTGCCCCCTCTGTATAAAACCCTCGATTGACGGAAGGACTCACACAAAATGCCAAACACCCCAATCTTTAGACGGTTTAACCAGTGTTTGGGAATATAAAGGGGTTGTGCGGAAAGGAGTGGTTTCTTTGAAATACAAGTTTGCTAAAGATGCGGGGCAAGAACTTATTCAAAGATTTGTAGAGGGTCTTTCCGGCACGGTTTTGCCGAAAAAAGCCGTTTTGGTGCCTGTTCCCATGCACAAAGAGAGAGAAAAATGGCGCGGTTTTAACCATGCGTTGGAATTGGGGAAACTACTTTGTCAACAAACTGGCTGGGAAATTAAGGGAGATGTTCTTTTCAAACAAAGAAAGACTACTCCACAAACAGAACTAAGAGGGACAGAGAGAAAAAAGAACCTTCGGGGAGTTTTTGATGTGGGTAATAAGGCAAAAGAGGAATTTCTTGGAAAAACAGTTGTGATTTTTGATGATGTTTGGACAACAGGTTCAACGCTTAGAGAATGCACAAAAGTTCTAAAAAGAAATGGGGCGGGTATTGTTTGGGGATTAACTTTAGCGAGAACCAGGTAAAACAAGCGGTGGGTACAGGATTCGAACCTGTGTAGGGTTGCCCCTCTGGTTTTCAAGACCAGCGCGTTTGTCCACTCCGCCAACCCACCTTGTGTGCACCCGCCCAGAGTCGAACTGGGATCAAAGGCTCCGCAAGCCCCCATTTTATCCATTAAACTACGGGTGCAAATTTATTGTGGGAGTTTTTTTGAAAACCAATTTGCCGCCTTGTCGAGAGCAGAGGGTGGTGTTTCTTCTTCTGGGACAAACTCCGCAAGAGCTGTTCTTATCTTCTCTTTATCCTCTGTGCTGATAACAACCTCCAATCTACCCGGAAGGCGGAGTGTCTCAAGAATTAGAATTTCATTATCAAATCTTCTTGTAAACCAAAACCTGACAATACCGTCCCAGGATGTTTCTTGGTTGGCGATTTTGACACCCTTGTTTGTTATCGAATATTCAATTTCTTCAGGCTCAACAGTGCTGAGAACATAAAACAAAAAAACAAGGGAAATTATCAAAAGAACCGGCATAAAGCCTTCCACCAAAAAAAGGACGAGCGCAACAATCGCCGCAATAGCAATTAATGTTACATAAAACTCCCTATTTCTTCTTTTAAAAGGGCGAGCTGGTGCCTTCCAAACGACAACCACTTTTTCAGGTCCATCTTTTGTTTGTTCTTGGCGAGTGTCGTCTTGGGCAGCCATTTGTGGGCTAATTATAGCCTAGGTTGGCCATTAAAACCAATTCGTTATCGCAAAGACGCTACTTAAATCCAGGCTCTGTTTGTGCTAAAATTGACCCCGCACTGCACTTGGAGGTGTCGCATAACCAAAGGTTGTGCGCGCTTAATAAACATAGGAGGTGTCGCATAGTGGCCTAGTGCAGCGGCTTGCTAAGCCGCGCCCCTTTTGGGGCTCGTGAGTTCGAATCTCACCACCTCCGCAGGCTCGAAGAGCAAGGGGTGGGGAGAGAAAGCGGAGACCAAAAGGGTTGAGCAATCTCACCACCTCCGCAGAGGGGTGGGAAAATAAAACAATGGATAAAAATACAGTACTAATCTCAGTCGCATGCATTTACCGTGACAAAGGAAAAAAGCGGGAATGGCTCATAACAAAGCAGGAAGAAGATAGCGACTGGGAATTACCCAGAATAGCTGCCAGGAAAACCGAATCAACAGCGCGTGCAAGTATTCGAATGGCTGGCGAGCAACTGGGCATGACCGTTAAGGTTCTTGAAGAAGCTGGAAGAGCAGGTGGAATCACCACCATGGGCGGAAAAACCGTTCCCCAAAGACACCTTTATTACCTCGCCAGACTAAAAGCAGCGACAGGTGAGGCAATTGCCTTTGAAGCCACAGAGTGGTTGCCCTACGCAAACGCTGTTAGGAGGCTTACCGCCAAAAGAGACAGGCAGATGTTAAAAGGTGCGAGAGAGGAGCTCGAGAAATGGCTAAAAAGGAAGAAAGAGGAAAAGGAAGAAGAGGAGGAATAAAGAAAATAGACGGCCGCCACTTTTCTTCAGGCGGAGTGGTTTTCAAGAAAGAAAAAGCCAAAACTCTTTGGCTTGTAACGAAGTCTTCTGTTAGTAAAGATTTTCCCGAAGCTGTTTGGAGGCTCCCAAAAGGAATGCTTGATGATGAGGGGAAGGGATTTGCTCCTGGCCCCATGGCGAGAGGTGAAATAAAAGCAACAGAAGAAGTTATAAGAGAAACTGCTTTAAGAGAAGTTGAAGAAGAAGGTGGAGTTGTTGCAGAGATAGTTTCAAAAATAGAAACAGTCAAATACTTCATTACCGTTGCGGGGAAAAGATATATGAAGTTCGTTACATTCTATTTAATGGAGCGGCAAAGGGATTTGCCGGAAGGTTTCGGCCACGAAACGAGCGAAATTACCTGGCTACCTTTTGAGAAGGCAAGAGAAAAAATTACTTACGATGGGGAGAGAAGGGTTTTAGACAGCGCAAAAGAGGTTTTAGAAAAAGAGCAAAGGAAGCAAAATTAGAGCAGTTTTGTGTTAAAATTAGCCTCGAAATCTTAAGGAGGAGTCGCGTAGTGGCCAATCGCACACGCTTGGAAAGCGTGACCCTAACGGGTTCGTGGGTTCGAATCCCACCTCCTCCGCTCGTTAACTCGCGGCGTGGTTGGGTTCGATGTCATTTGCTAGCGCAAAAGGGCGAATCCCACCTCCTCCGCTCGATACTTTTGGTGAGGTGCCGGAGTGGTTAAACGGCCAGGTCTCGAAAACCTTGGGAGTCAGTATTGGCTCACGCGAGTTCAAATCTCGCCCTCACCGCTAATGAAATCTACAAAATTAAGGCGAGAGAAAGCGGAGCCCCCGAAGGGGTCGGGCAATCTCGCCCTCACCGCCATGAAGGTTGTATTTCTTAACTCCTGGATAGGAAAAGCTGGCCCTGCTTTTTTTGAATTTATAAAGAAAGAGTCCAAAGACGCGGATATTCTTGCGCTTCAAGAGGTAAACCCAAATATT
>CALEZE010000106.1 GCA_937928235.1 uncultured bacterium
CAATAACCCAAGCCCAGGAGTTTCTTAATGAAATCTCTGTAAACCTTTGGAGAAATTTGAGAGTTACATCCTTCCAGGAAGCCGTCGGCAAAGCGCAACTTGCGGCGGGAGATTTATCTGCACAAGCTTTAGGCAGGCTTGAGGAAAGACAGCAGCAAAAAGCGAGTCTTTTTGCATCCGCAGAACAAAACATAGAAGCAATAGCTCAATACATAGAAAACAAAGCACCTCAGACAGAAATTGTACTCAGTAATACCATCGGGAATGCCTTTGAGGAAGTGCTTTCCCAAGACACAGAGCTACAAGGAGAGCGATATAAATCTCTCATATCCGCCTATGCAAATTTGGCCGCAAGCGACACCATGAACGCATTTTATGCGTGGCAAGAAGTTGCCAGAAGTCAGGCACGGGAAGCCATAATTGAGGAAAAAATTACCGCGGCCGATGCCGTCACTTACAACCTAGTTAAACAAAAAATGTGGGACAGTTTGCCCACCAACCCTCTTCTCTCCCCCACACTTCTTGATGTCTTCGGCGAAAAGATCTTTGAAGAAACACTTTCCAGCTACCAACACATAGATGAATACAGTGAATATTTGCACTTCCTTGACGACGAAAATCTAAAAACAGCAATTGAAGCCGGAAAACAAGGTGAAGAAAATCTTGCTACTTTCTTCCGCGAACTTTTGGAGAAAGAGTTTGGTGCAGAAAACCTTCGAGATATTGAAATTTCGGCAAACACATATTCCTCTTGGTTTATTGCTGAAAGACTCGAAACTCTTGATGTTTATTACCAAGAAGTTGCGGCAGAAACTCGTGCAAGACTGAGTACCGAGATTGACACCGTAGTTGAAAGAATAAGTGGCCGCAAAGAACTTTTGGAATTGGCAAAAAGAGGGCAAGAAGCAGCCTTGTCAGCAGCTATTAGTACAGCAATCCAGCAAGAAACGGAAAGCATTCGTGAAGAACTCCTTGGTGCTTTTGGGCCGCAGGGAACCGGTGGTGTCTTGGGTTCTGCTAGCCAAAAAGTAAGGAGTAACATTGAGGGCGTTGAATACCTATTAACAACCTTTGGCTCAGGAACAACGGCGGAAATTTTTGCAGGAGGAGGAGCAAAAGGCGCAGCAAGAACATCTAATCTTTTATCACAATTCACAGCCGATGCCCTCTCCCCCGAAACCACTCTTGGACAAAAAATCTTTGACTATCTTGAAAGGGATCTGGACAGGCACGCAGAAAGCTTCATCCAAGAAGAAATTAGAAGACGAGGCATTTTTGCACTCGCGGACGAAAACAAACTAACAACAATTACCGCCAGACTTATTGCAGAAGACGCTTATGCGCAATTCGCAGCAGACAGGAGGGGTCTGCTGGAAAGGCAGGTTGCAGCGCTCTCCAGCGGGCTCCAAAACCTTAAATCCGGAGAACTTAATGAGACCAACCTCGCTCTAATTGAAAGTTTGGAGGAAAAAATTGCAGGAATCACAGCTATAACAACAGACGAGGAAATCAAAAGAATTCTCTCCCAATCCCCGCTTGTTGAAAACCTTGCGGACCTACAGGTTGCAGGTGCTAAAAGAGGCTATGTAGAACTTGCCTTTGAAGGACAATCATTCAGTATTCCCACGCCATCAAGAATCCCCTTCACCAATAAATGGGTTTCTCTAAAAACGGGTACCACTTATAGAGACCTACCAGTAAAGGCCGAACCAGACGAATTATTCGCTAGAGTTGTTGCGCTGAAAGGCGGCAGCTACGAGGTTCATGTCAGCATGGGCAAGCTTTATCCCTCGGAAGTTGCCGCCTTGGAAGTGGGCTCTGAATTACTAGAAACAATCTCTCCAAGAAGTAATATCGGGCAAACCTTAGGGCAAATTGGCACATATCTACTCCGTGGTTTGGGGATTCTAGCTGCAGTGACGGCAGTTACCATACCTCTAATTCTAAATAACATAAATATTACTCCCCCGGCAGATCCCCCGGCGGTTATTCAGGAGTATGAGAAGTACGACTTTGACGAAAGCTA
>CALEZE010000107.1 GCA_937928235.1 uncultured bacterium
GGCGAACACTTAACTCAGGGCTGGAAACGAAACAGGATTCCAGCGAGAGGGGGAGAAGCCGCAGGATGGTCAGATGAACTAATTGTCGAACACCAGCAATATGACCTCCTAGTTCGCGCTGATCAAAATACAACCAGACTAGCAAGTGGCGATCCCTTAAACATTGATAATGTTGTTTCTTATTTTGACAACAAAACCCAGCTCGACATTGCCAGGTTCCGCGCAGAGGATGTGATAACACGAATATCTAAAGAGTCCGAATCAGTCATTTCAAGGGCAAGAGACTACATTCTTGAAAATAAACCACTAACTATAAGAAGCTCCAGAGTAAACAGTTTGCTTGACGAGTTGGCAAACGACGCACACAGGGTCGACCTGGCACGCACAAGTGACTTATCTATAAACCCACTTTCTGGTCAAGAAATCGCCGACGATGTTTATTTCAGAGGGCTCACAGCTCACGAGCAAAGACTAAACTATTTCAACCGAATCCAGTCTGAACTTAACCTTTCTGAAGATGTCCTCGCTGGATTAAGGACAGAGATGGGCCTAGACAAACCATTTATTTCAAAAGATCTTTTCGACAACGCACTCGCAAGAAGCCTCCCCGATCCCTCCTCAGCCGCCTACAACACCGCCCTGGCCGTTAATGCCGAGGAGTTAGCACTACAAACAGGCCCTAGTAGAAATGTGCTCGAGTGGGCACAAGAAACTTCTGCTGAAAACCTGAACAACCTGGCACTTTTCAAACAAAGCCTGGACCCAGAAACCGTTATTGCCCGTGCCCAGGCTGCTGAAACTACAAGCCAACAGCTCGCAAACCTTGCGGCAAGTGTGACAAACCCAGTTGCTCGCGCCCTTGAACCACTCGCCAACCTTGGAAAGCGAGTTTACCAAAGAACGGCGTTGTTCTTTGGAAGTGTTGCTGACTCAATTGCAAATCGGTTCTTTAACTTAGAACCTCTACAAAACCTCGATGGCAACAGAGTTCCCGCTGAAAAAGTTGCAGAGGAGCTTCCTTCCTCCCCCGCCGGAGAGGTTGTTACCGAGGAAACGGCGGAGGCAGTTGTAGAGACAACTTCCGAAGTTCCGGAGTCCGTAAGTGTGTTTGACATTGAATATCAACAAGCAGGGTCCCCTCAAGGAATTACCCCTGCAGCCGAAACACTTGGAAGGCTGTTTGAAGAAAGCACGGAAGACTGTGATG
>CALEZE010000108.1 GCA_937928235.1 uncultured bacterium
GTGGGGGGCATGTTTGGAATTTCTGGTCCGCCGTCTCTTCCTTCTGACATATTGGGATTATTTTAACATGGGTAAGGGTAAAGACAAAAGCATGTGTGAAAAAGGGAGACACTTGCGAAAGAACCTTCACACGCTAGGCTTAATTTAGTAACAAAACATCTGTCCATGGAACAACATCCTATTCCGCAACAAATTTCCTCTTACCAGTTCCGCTTGGTGGGGGATATGACTTTAAAGCAATTTTTTCAAATTGCTGGTGGCGCATTGATTTCACTTCTCATCTACTCAAGCGGTTTGCATGCTCTTATTAAGTGGCCCCTTATTCTTTTCTTTACGCTTTTTGGTGTGGCGCTTGCCTTTCTTCCTTTTGAAGACAGGCCTTTAGAAAAGTGGGTCATTGCATTTTTCAGGTCCGTTTATTCACCCACCATCTACAACTGGGGCGGTGCAAGAACCAGCGCCAAGTTTTTCCAGGATGAGGCAAAAGCTCCGGAAGACAAGGTTTTGGCGCCACAAGGGGAAGAGGCACTTAAAGAATATTTGAAAACGCCGACAGGAAGAGGGGCACGGTTTGCAAAAACCCTGGAAGATGCCGAAAAAGCATTTTTAAGTTCCGTAACGGGTCTTTTTGGAAGGGGCGGAGAAGCCCAAGCGCCGGCCCAACCTGTGCAGACACAACCACAGCCAGCGCCCGCCCAAACCGTTCCGCAACCACAAGTACAAGCGCATCAGCAACAACCCTCTCAACCGGCTCCGCAACAGTCGGGCGGGGAAAGCAGGGTAAAAATCCCTAAGACAGAACTCATCTCTGTAGAAAAAACAGCCACCAACCAAGAACCACAACAGCAAACAGAGAAACCACAGACCCCGGCAGACGCTGTTGTGCAAAGTGTCCTCAACTCCAAACCCCAAGCCAGGGTGGAGGAACCAAAAGCACCCACCCAACAAGCAAACTTTAGTGAAGAGGCCGCCCCTCCAAGTCCTCCAGGTAGGGAAAACACCATAACAGGACAAACACTAGATGCCGCAGGAAAAATTGTGGAAGGGGCAATTCTTGAAATTAAAGACACTGCGGGGCGCCCAGTTAGGGCTGTTAAAACAAACAAGCTTGGTCATTTTATTGTGGTTACACCTTTGTCTAATGGAATGTATGAGATTGTTACAGAGAAGGGGAACCTAGAATTTCCAAACCTTACCTTCGAAGCCAAGGGGGAAATTATCCCGCCCATTGCAATAAGGGCAAGAAACGCACTTGAAACAAACGGCCAAGAAAACGCATCGCAATGAAAATTGATATGTCAATAATAAAGATCCCTTATGTCACCCTGCCAGACAGACCACTGACAAGCATTAGTCAAAGACACCTTCCCATAGCAGATATTGCCGAAGACATTGTGCTTTTTAAAGATGGGGGAGCGGCACTTGTAATGGAGTCTTCCTCTCTTAACTTTGGCCTTCTTAGCGAAAAGGAACAGCAAGCAGTCATCGCCGCTTATGCGGCCCTTCTTAATTCCCTTTCTTTTTCCATACAAATAATGGTCCGCTCTCAGAAGAAAGATATTTCTGTTTACCTACGACATCTTGAAGAAGCGGAAGGGAAAATAACCAATGAAAAACTACTTCACTTAATGCGTGGGTACAAACAGTTCATTACAGAAACAGTCAAAAAGAAAAATGTACTTGGCAAAAGGTTTTATATAGTTATTCCCTTTAGTCCGCTTGAAATGGGTTTTTCAAGAGCTGTTAGCTCCTCCACCAGAGGAAGTAAGCCCCTCCCGTACCCTAAAAGCTATGTTATTAAGAAAGCAAAAGTGGCACTTTACCCAAAGCGCGACCATTTAATAAGGCAAGGGGGAAGGCTCGGTTTGCAACTAAAACAACTCTCCACGAACGAGCTCATAGAACTTTATTACGACATTTATAACCCAGAAATGCCCGAGAAAGTGGAAGCGATTCCTGGAGAGAGTTCCGCAGAAGAAGACCGCACAACAGCAGAAGAAGGCCGCCAGCCTGTAGAAGCCTTTGGCCCAGAGGGAGGACAAAATGAAGCTTAATCTTTTCAGTAAAAAACAAAAGGAGGAGAAAAAAGAGGAACCAAAAGCCGTTAACGGCGAGGCCGCTCATCAGGTTGTTCCCAACACACCAGCGGAAGCTGTCCTGGACAAAGCTGAAGACAAGCCAGAAGTTGTAAACCCTCTTATTTCTTTGGACAAACAGGAGATGGGTTTGCTAGAT
Organism: uncultured bacterium; assembly: GCA_937928235.1. Classification (GTDB taxonomy): domain Bacteria; phylum Patescibacteriota; class Microgenomatia; order UBA8517; family UBA8517; genus CALEZE01. The sequence goes on from CALEZE010000108.1 coordinate 2,236, forward strand.
GTAATTGCTCCAGAGAAACTAGAGATTGATTTTGATTTTGTCAAAATAAACGATGTTTACTTTAGGACCCTTTTTGTTTCCGGATATCCGCGTTTTGTAAACCCTGGGTGGCTTGAGCCAATAGTTAATTTCGACAGCTCCCTTGATGTGTCTTTTTACATTTACCCCATTGAAGGTAAAAGTGTCTTGGACGACCTGAGGCGAAAAATTGCTGAAATGGAGGCGGAGATTGGAACAGACCTTCAGAGAGGAAAGATCGTGGATCCTTCAACACAAGCAAAGCTGGAGGATGCAAGAAGTTTGCAAGAGCAGCTAGTTAAAGGCTCGGAGCGCTTCTTTGAGTTTTCTTTCTATATAACTATTCCCGCAAGGAACCTTGAAGAACTTAACCACAAAACACGCCAGGTAACTTCCACCCTCGGGTCTCTTTTAATGGTTGCCAAAAGCGCAACTCTAGACATGGAAAACGGGCTTTTGTCTACAGTTCCTTTTGGCCGGGACAAACTTTCCATCACTAGAAACATGGACACCACAAGCCTTGCCACCACATTTCCTTTAACTTCCGCTGAACTTTCAAGTGATAATGGAATCCTTTATGGAATAAATTCCCAAAACGAATCTTTCATCATCTTTGACAGGTTTTCCCTGGAAAATTCCAACATGACAATATTTGCTACCTCCGGTGCCGGTAAAAGTTATTTTGTGAAACTTGAAGCCATGCGCTCCCTCATGCTTGGGTCCGAGGTAATAGTTATTGACCCTGAGAGCGAATATAAAGATCTAACGGAAGCCGTTGGGGGAGAATTTATCTCCTTCTCCTTTAACTCCCAAAGTAAAATAAACCCTTTTGACTTAGCAGATGTATACGAAGAAGGGGAGAACCAGCTGGGGCTAAAAATACTGACACTCCACTCGCTTTTTAAAGTCATAATGGGAGAACTTAACGCAACACAGGAAGCGCTCCTTGACCGGGCACTGGTTGCCACCTACCGGGCAAAAGGAATAACCCAAGACCCAGCAACCCAAAAGAACGAGCCGCCTTTGATGGAGGACCTCTACAAACAGCTCGTAGGGATGGAAACAGCGGAGGCAAAAGACTTAGCAGCAAGAATAGAAAAGTTCGTAAGGGGAAGTTTCGTGGGAATATTTGACCAGCAAACAAATATCAACATTAAAAACCCCTTCACTGTTTTTTCCGTCAAAGACCTACAAGAATCCCTCAGGCCAATTGCTATGTTTATTATTCTAGACTTTATTTGGACAAGGGTGCAGAAGGACCTTAAAAGAAGAATCCTTGTGGTTGATGAGGCCTGGCACATGATGAGGTACCCTGACACGGCACAGTTTCTTTGGAGTGTCGTTAAAAGGGCTAGAAAATACTTCCTTGGCTTAACCACTATAACGCAAGATGTGGAGGACTTTTTGGCTCAGGACATAGGTAAGGCGATTGTGACAAACTCTGCCCTTAGACTGCTTCTCAAACAGTCACCGGCGGCAATAGACCGTGTTGGTGAGGTGTTTTACTTGTCCCAAGGAGAAAAGCAGCTTTTGCTTGCTGCAAATGTTGGTGAAGGAATATTCTTTGCTGGACCACACCATGCACCCATCAGGGTGGTTGCAAGCGAGGAAGAGCACAAACTCATAAATACTAGGCCGCAAGATAAGCAAGATGGCAACACAAATTAAACCAACACTAGAGTTTGCCAGAAGCCTTTATGACGGGCTTGTGGCCTTTTTTCCTGTAGATACTCTTAAAGAAGCGGGTAAAAAATATCAACCGGCAAACACCTGGAAAGGGTGGGCGAGAGAGGATTTTGAAATGTATGTAAGGAGGGTCACCGTAACCAATTCCGTACCAGAGGCGGCTGCTGAAGTTAAGCGCTGGATGTATGATCTGGAACACGGAAGCACCCCTTCTAACATGCCCCCGCAAGACTTAATTAATGCGGCAACAGAAGCAGAAGTTGCACAAAAATCAGGAAATAAGTTCGAAACACAAAAGGCAAACAAAGAGCTTCTACTAAAAGCAGAAAAACACGCAGAAAAAGTGGAGAGGGAAGTCTTTGAAGCAAAACCACGGGGCGAAACACCTCAGCAAGCCCCGGCTACCGAAAGTGTACAAATTGAGAGTCCACAACTTGCAACAGAAGGGCAACTAGCAAGCGATCAAAATATTTTCCTTGCAGTTACCAAGTCTGCCAATAAAAGCTTGCCTGGCTTTTTCTCCCGCGTTGCCTATTCACCTTTTAGGGCTTTTTACTCCGCAGGGGCCGCTGAAATGGCCGAAACAAATCCTGCCGGGGCAACGGCCGCCAAACTAACTTTTGGCCAAGGGATAAGGTCTTCGCAGTTAAAAAGCGCTATTGATGCACACCCAAATCTCTCCGCTGGTACGCAAAAAAGGCTGATGGGGCTTTTCAATATGATGAGAAGCTACGAACAAGGGTCTCAGGTAATGGTTGCTCTTTCTCAGAGAAGATTTTTGGTACAAAATGTCAGTTTTACTTTTGACCTACAAAAACTGGGTGTCTCTCAAGCACAAGCATTTTCTCTTCAACCAACTGGAGGGGCGTTCTCTTTCCCCCAAGCACAACTTTCTCCTCGGGGAGTCTTTGGGGCAATGGGGAGACAGCTCTTTGGAAAAGTTGCGGGCAAGGCCTTAAACGGCATGCTTTCCAAAGGGCTGGGAACCGCCGCCAGTGGAGCATTAAAAGCGCTCACCGGAAGTAACCCTGTGGGGCTCTTGGCACTTGGTGCAGAAAAAATTTTAGGGTGGATAAAAAAC
>CALEZE010000109.1 GCA_937928235.1 uncultured bacterium
AGACGAGTTTAATGAAGCGGGTGGAAAAATAATGCTTCTTGTAAAACAGTGGGAAAACAAACTTTGTATGCAAAGCGAAAAGGGTGGTTACGGAAGCTACACATCAAAACTAGCGGAGAAATTTCAGGAAGAGGTGAGGCGCCACTATCCCAAAATCGATCAGGTGGGGTTGATTGTAGAAAAACCAGAGCCTTTTATCTTAAAGAAAATAAACCTCTAGCTACTCCCTTTTTCTTCCAAGAAGTATCCGCACATCAAAACCTTCACCCACATCTCCCCCCTCTTTTTTAACAACATCGTATTCGCTACTAAGCGCTTGCACGATGAGTTCAAACGCAGCCTCATTCGTTGTTGGTGCCAAAACCACTTCCGTTAACGCCTGGTCCGCCGGTGCCTGGTGAACATTGTTTAGATCTCTAAAACCAACCGCCATCAGTTTTTCCACAACCTCTGGTGCATAACCTGCCATTTCAGATGCCGCATCAGTATCTATGGCAACTCTATAATTCCCCACTGGGTAAGGTGTAGGGCTTTGGGCTAAGTCTGCCGAAGCTGTCGCTTCCTCTAATGAAGAAATTGGCACAGGCGGCGGAGTCATTACAGAAACCATACTCTGAGGCTCCGGAATGAAATAATGGTCAGCAACTAAATATAGCCCCCAGGTAGAAGCAATCACCAAAAGAAGACCGATTGTCTTTCCCATCAAAATAGGGGTTAGTTTCTTTCCCCAACTACAACGATAACATCAAAGTCGCTGTCTTCGTCTAAGCTGTCTCCCTCCACAACGGTGTAGTCACCAAGTGCTTCCTCGATTGCTTCAAAAACAGCTTTGGGTGTTCCCTCTTTCACTTGTACCTCAGTGTCTGTGTAATCGTAGGAGCTAGCGTTGCCAGTCTCAATGTCTTCAAACCCAGCATCTAAAAGTAAGTCCTCAACAACACCCGCTTCACCGGCCACACCAGAGCCATTCAAAATTTGTACATTGTAATCTGCAAGGCTAACCTCCGCGGAAGGGCTTGCTTCAGGTTCTTCAGTTGCAGCCGGAGTGGGCGTGGGTTGGAAAGTTTCTTCTGTAAGTAGAGGAACATTTGTTCTAAACCTCAAAACTCCCCCAACCAAAAGGCTTACAAGTGCTGCCACGAATAAAGCAATAAGTAGAGTCTTCTTGCCAATAAGAACATTGTCTTCTTTTATCTCCTCCTCGACTTCTTCCTTAACTTCCTCCTCTAGTTCTTCCTTCTCTTCTTCTTTCGCTTCCTCGTCAGACTCAACACCTTCTTCCCCTGGAGCTTTTGTTTCTTCCACTTTTTCCTCCACTTCCGCATCTGCAGAAGAGTTATCTTCAACAACTTCAACCTTAAGTTTTGGGGCCTCTTTCTTTTCTTCTCGGTCTTCTGTTTTCGCTGCCATTTGTTAAATCAATATTATCACAATATCAACGCTTTTTTATTTCGACACCCTCTTCGTTGTCTTTAATTTCATATCCCAGTTCTTCAATCCGTTTTCTTATTTCATCTGCCTTTTCAAAATTGCCGGCACTTCTTAGCTCTTCTCTTTTAGTTGCCATTTCTTGTACCTTTTCGGGAGTTGTCTCCTCTTTAACATCTGCCAGTCCAAGGCCAAAAACTTCATCGAAAGAAAGTGCAAGATCGTATTTGTCTTCAGACGGAATATTGCTCTTAAGAACTTCCCAAAG
>CALEZE010000110.1 GCA_937928235.1 uncultured bacterium
CTCCATAACCATTTCTGGTCGGGATTCTCTCCACTTTCTCAGTAAATATATCTGTAGATAAATTTTGTTCTTTTTTAGTCATTTTTCCCTGATTGTAGCCATTTCGCATATTCGTCATTGTTTGCCATTTCGTAATATTTTCGCGTTTCTACAATACTAAAAGGCACTAAGTCTTTTTCCCCTTTTAGGTATTGAGTGAGCATCTCTTTATTAAAAAACTCACTGAATTCGATGATTTCCATTTTCTCCACATCTTCTAAGTCGACCCAGCGAAATTCCTCATCGGCCAGTGTCGTTTCGAAACCCTCCCCTACTTTCGACACAACTATTAAAAAGTACACAGAAACTCCCTCTATAAGCATCTCTTGAATCCTGTATAGGCCGGCGATGGCTACTTTTTGTCCTATCTCATCTTTCATCTTCCTTTTGAAAGACTCTTCTAAAGATTCCTTTGCGAAAGGTTTGCCTCCAGGAAGTCCCCAATGAAGAGGCATCCATTCGTTGTTTTCTGGTTCTCGAATAAGTAAAACTTTGCCGTCTGTTCTTTCAATTATCGCCTTCACAGCAATGTGTTTCTCGTAAACGAACCGTTTGTCTTTTATTAGTCTCTTTTTCTTGATACTACTCATGTTCACTTTTTATCTTTCCTTTTAGCGTCCTTATGTCGTGTAAGGCTATTTTTACCTGCTCTTCCTTTGGGGGTTCGCCTTCCATGTCTGCCTTGCCCGGCGGTGTCCCGTGCCACTTAAAATCTTTTTCCATGTAACCCACTCCCTTCCCTGGAATTGTCCTAGCGATAATTACAGTTGGTTTTTCAGCAACCGCATTTGCCTTATTTGCTGCATCAATAATTTCCTCCATGTTGTGACCGTCTATCTCAATTACATGCCAATTAAATGCTTTATATTTGTCAACCAAGGGCTCCAGCGGCATTATGTCTTCTGTGTTCCCATCAATCTGAATATTGTTGCGGTCAACAATGGCTGTTAGGTTGGAAAGTGCATTCTTACCTGCAAAAAGTACTGCCTCCCAGTGATTCCCCGCATCGTGCTCACCGTCGCTTGTGATACAAAAAACCCTAAAAGTTTTTTCGTCCATCCTAGCAGCGTAAGCATAGCCCGCAGCTTGGGCTAACCCACTTCCTAGAGGGCCAGAAGTTGTCTCAAGAGCCTCCATCCTAGTCCTTTCAGGATGCCCCTGAAGATTGCTGCCTAGTTTTCTAAGTGTTTTTAGTTCCGAAACTGGAAAATAGCCCGCGTGGGCCATTGTTGCGTACCTAACGGGCGTTATGTGACCATTTGAAAGAAAAAGCCTGTCTCTCTCTTCCCACATAGGTTTTTTGGGGTCGTGGTTAAGGATATTAAAATAAAGTGCAGTAAAAATATCTGCCATCCCGAGTGGTCCTGCTGAATGGCCCGAGCCAGCTTCCACCAACATCTTTATAATGTCCTCCCTTATTTCGTTGGCTTTTAATTCCAACTCTTTTTCGGACAGCTTTTTCATTTCAGTGGTCGTGGTCCTTAAGTTTCTTTTCGAATCTTTTTATGGCTGGCAAAACTTCTTCTGGCTTCTCACAGATCTCAAAAACACTCATTTCATCGTTGTCTATATTCATATTGGTCTTAATTATGTCTATTATTTCTGCCCAAAAACTGCCAAAAAGTATAAAGGGCTTGTGGTGACCATAGTAAAGCTTTGCCAAGACCCAGGCAGTTCCAAACTCGCTCATGGTGCCAGAGCCTCCTTTAAAAATGACGAAGATTTGCCCTTCCTCCATAAGTTTGAACATTCTTTCAATGTAGTTTTCGGTTTTAATTTCCTTGTCAGTAATGTTCTTTAGATACCTACCTTCAAAGCCCGGGGCGTCTTTGGGATCAAATGTAACGGAAATTGTCTCCCCTCCCCCAGCTTCTGCCCCATGGGTTGAGGCATTCATCACTCCGGGGCCCCCGCCGTTTACTATGGTGTAACCCCCCTTTGCCAGAATTTCTGCAGCTTTAAAGGCATCTTTGTAAACAGAATCCTCTTCTGGAATATTCGCATCTCCAAAAAAAGCTATTTTTGTTATTGCCCCGTGCTTATTTTGATACTTATCTTCCATTAGCCTTGTGCCTTTTCTTGAAACGCCTCCAAAACCACTTTTGTGTCTCCTTCAAACAATCTCCTTCCAACCGCAACCTCATTGACTCCTAGCTTCTGTAGACTTGCTATGTTTTCTTCAGAAACACCCCCGTCAACTATTATCTTAAAGGTAATCCCTTCTTTTGTCCTAATTTTGTCTAATTCCTCAATTTTTTTAAAAACGCTTTCGTCAAACTCCTGCCCTCCAAACCCAGCTGGCACGCTCATAACTAAAACCGCACCTAGTATGTTCAAAGCCTCAGGATCGATTTTGGAAACGGGGGTCCCCAAATCAATTGCCAACCCAGCTTCAACTCCAAACCCTTGCGCCCTTTGAACAAAATCGGCCTGACTCTGCATCATTTCTATTTGACCTATTATTCTGTCTCCCCCACCCCTGATACATCTCTCAATCCAATTTATCGGATCTTTTGTCATTAGGTGATAATCAAACCTCAAGTTTTCTTCAAATTCTTCAAAAACAGATGGGTCTATGGTTTTGTTTTTAGCGAATTGCCCGTCGATGATGTCTACCTGCACCCTCTCTGCCAACCCCACGGACTTTTTTGCCATATCAAGGGCTTCGGGTGGGTTGTTTGTCAGAATGGCAGGAATAATTTTAATCATTTACGGCAGCAAGCAAGAAGTGCTGTATTACAAGCTTTTGGATACTTCGATGACTTGTTCTACAAGCCTGTTTGAGTAGCCCCACTCGTTGTCGTACCAAGCAAAAACCTTTACCAAATTACCTGCAACTACCTGTGTCAGGCCAAGGTCAACTATTGCAGACTCACTTCTGCCCACAACATCTGAGGACACAAAAGGTTTGTCTGTCACACCCAAAACACCTTTGTAAAGCGGGTTTTTGGAAGCTTCGGTAAGTGCATTATTTACCTCTTCTACGGTTACATCTTTTTTAAGAACCATTGTGAAGTCACTTATAGACCCTGTGGGAACAGGCACCCTTAAGGACATTCCGTCAAAAAGGCCCTTTAGTTCTGGTATTGTCTCTGTCGTAGCAACTGCAGCCCCTGTCGTTGTGGGAACAATGTTTTCTGCAGCAGCCCTTGCTCGTCTTAAGTCTTTATGTGAACCGTCCATAAGGTTCTGGCTATCAGTGTAGCCGTGAACAGTTGTCATCATCGCCTTTTCTATACCAAAAGCAGCATGAATAGCCGCTGCCACGGGTGCAACGCAGTTTGTGGTGCAGCTCGCATTCGAAATAACAGCATCATTTCCAGCCTCATTTACACCCAAAACATAGGTTCCAACGGAACCACCTTTGCCAGGTGCTGAAATAACTACTTTCTTAGCACCAGCCCTAATATGTTTTTCTGCCTCTTCTTTTGTCTTAAAGGCACCCGTCGATTCAATGACCACATCAACTCCATAAGTTGTCCAAGGAATTTTCTCGGGATCTCTTTGAGCAAGAACGGGAATTTTCAAGTCGTCTACCAAGAAATACCCAATGAGGGGGTCTTCGTCTGTTGCTTCTTTGGCAGGTTTTATGTGTTCAAAAGAGACCTCTTTTTCAAACTTCCTATAAACAGTGTCATAATTTGCTAAGTGTGCCCAACCTTCTGTGTCCATACTGCCAGATGTGTTAATTGCTACAAAATCTAACTTGTCGGAGTGCTTGAGAAGTCCAACTCTAAAAGCTATCCTGCCGATTCTTCCGAAACCATTAATAGCAACTTTTACTTTCTCCATACCTAAAATTCAGTTTATCAGTGCCTCAATGCCTGGTAAAGTACCGTGCGCCAAAAAATCAAGCATTGCCCCTCCCCCGACAGATATCCAATCAAATGCATCAGTCACGCCGATGGTGGATATGGCGTTTCTAGTGTCGCCTCCCCCTGCCACTTTAAAGGCACTTGATTTGGCTATGGCTTTTAAGACCCTCTCAGTTCCTTGTCTATGACCTTCGTCTTCAAATCTACCAACAGGGCCACTCAAAACTATTGTTGCTGCTTTAGCTATTTCCTCTTCAAATGCCTCAACGGAGTTAAGTGTTATGTCTTCCTTGTCTGGAACTAGGCGGGCAACCAAAAGTTTTGGGTCTT
>CALEZE010000111.1 GCA_937928235.1 uncultured bacterium
AGGGGTTAAATTGTCTTTTAGCCTCGAAAAAGATACAATTACATCGTCTTTGACTAGGTGTGTGGCCGAATTAAATGAGGCCCCATCGTCTAGCGGCCTAGGACACTAGGTTCTCATCCTAGAAACCGGGGTTCGAGTCCCCGTGGGGTCACACCTGGCCAACATCTAGTCCAAAGATCTTCTTTATGGCTCAGGACACTAGATTCTCTTGTCGAAGATTTAAACTTTGCTTACAACGCGAAGCGGTGCCAAAATTCTTTTATCCTGGAAATCGGGGAAGAATAACCAATTTTTCAAATTGTCGACTCCCGGTGGGGCCTCAACTGACTTGAAATAAATTAGTAATCTCTATAATTTGCGTTTTGCGCGTGTTCTGGATCTCGAGAGAGGAATTTTTTAAGTGAGCCAAGCAACAACACTTTTGAGTTTTCTGGCTCCTCTTGTATAGCTGATTTTGGTAAGATAAACATCTTTCCAACATAAAATCCCGAACTAACTCTTACTATAAATGCGTCTATTAGGTCTGGATTATTTTCTTCGCCAATGATTTCTGTCTTGGAATTTATAAGGCATGCGGTCCTCCCAAATGTTTTATATTCTTCTTGGATGAATTCTTTGACTTCCTCTACCAGTTCTTCGTATCTTTCTGGGAAATCTATCTTAAAATACTCAGTACCAAGCTCTTTGTCTATCTCTTCTCTAAGTTTTTCTAGCAACTCTTCCTTCTTTTCATCGCCTAACTCTGCGAATGTGCCCTGTAACTTTTCCAACATGGGATCTATCTTGCCGAAAAGATACAAAACTGTTGGGTAAAGTGAGGTTTCCGATTCATTATGTATTTTTACGAAATCTACAATCTCGCCTGATATAAAAATACGCTCTGGGAAGTCGGGTCTTAAATTCTCGTCAATTTTCTCTATTTCTTTTCTGAAATCGTTGGCAAAATTTAAAACCTCTTCTTTCTCTGCCTGGATTGTGTTTAAAATCCTGTCTAAAACCTCTTCAACACTTGTGTTTTTTCTTAGTTCTTCTACTCCTTTGTCCATTGCCGTATTCTACTTGGTTATAAGTTTATGTTCCACATTACAAAAAGAGCCTGTTGGGTTCGACAAAAGCAGTTAAACTTGTAGTGCCGTCCAAACATACATATCTCTAGGAGCAAGTCCGTGGTAGGAAACCGATTTCCAGCCAAATGTTTCGACCCCGTTACCAAAAACTTTCTGGAACTCTGTGATCATCTTCTCGCGAGTTTCTCCTTCAGGTCCACTTAAAGAAAGGTAGTACTCAATTACATTTGGTTGCTCCACAGCGACCGACAAAATTGCTCTGACACCACTTTCTTCGACCCAAGAAAAGTGTCTATCTTTTTCTTCAAAATTATGTATCTTAGTGTTTTTTACCATGAGTTCGGGGTCGACTCTTCTGAACTCGGTGTAATGCAACATTAAATCACCCATGGGTATAGTGGTTGTTCCAAGTATATCTTTGTGTTTGTTTTCCTCCTTGCCCATGGTGGCGTATTCTAGCAAATTGTTTTTCTTTGTTCCACATCACAAAGGGATTGGGCAGGGTAACTTCTTGATATACTTCAACTATGAAAATTGTTGCTCTTGGCGGAGGTGAAATTGGTAGGCCTGGATACCCAGTCGAAACCTTAGAAATAGACAAGGAAATTGTTGGGCTGGCGGGGAAAAAGTCTCCAAAACTATTATTCATACCCACTGCTAGTTCTGATTCGGAAAACTATGTGAAGGTTGTTAAAAAACACTTTGGAGGAAGACTTGGTTGCCAAGTTGATGCCCTGTATTTACTTGGGAAAAAGCTCACAGAGGAACAGATTAAAAAGAAAGTGTTTGGTTCTGACATTGTTTATGTTGGCGGCGGAAATACACTCAAAATGATGAAGGTGTGGCGAAAGGTAGGCCTTGACCAAATACTAAAAACTGCAGGAGAAAAAGGGATAGTGCTTTCAGGAAATAGTGCGGGAGCGATTTGCTGGTTTAGACATGGGAGTTCGGACTCAAGAAGGTTTACAAATTCCGAAGCAGGCTTAATTAGGGTGACCGGTCTTGGCTTTATTCCCGCTCTTTTTTGTCCACACTATAATGCTGAAAAAGACAGAGAAGAGGATTTAAGGCAGCTTATGAAGAAAACGCCTGGAGTGGGGATAGGTATGGACAACTGCTGTGCAATTGAAATTGTTGACAACAGATACAGAATTATTAGTTCAAAGAAAAGCGCCAATGCCTACAAGGTTTTTTGGAAGAAGGGTAAATACAACAAAGAACTTATTGTTAAAAAAACCAAATTTACTCCACTTTCTAATCTGCTACGAAAGTAGCGGAGAATCGAGTCAAGGTTTCACACCACAAAGGATGTCTGTTTGAGGTCTACTTATTTTTCAAACGCCATCTTGAATTCTCCACAAACTGGAGGTGTGACATTTGTCCTGTAAAGTTCGCATTTTTCCCCTAAACAAGGTTCCATGTCTAAAGCTTCACAGAGTACTTCTTTACCCTCATTTTCTATAACTATATCTTGTTGTTCGGGAATGAGTGTGCCTTTGTAAATTTCATTGGCTTCGTCGTAAGGAAGGGAGTTGTATTCAATTTCACCGTCAATTACTTTTCTGACATTACTGTTTGATTCGGGCCAAATAGAAAGTGGCATTGCCCCTGATCTTTCGACCGAGTCGTAGGTGTAGTTGTATTTACCTCTGTCACGACCTAGTTCGTCGCTATCTAGCTCTTGTCGAAGTTGGTACTCTTCGCGTTCGTTCATTGGTTTAGAGCAGTACAGGATTCTAGCACATTTTTTTGAAGTATGGAGTATTGTTTCAAATACGCCAGGATTTAGGCAACTACTGCTTATTTAAGAAAACTGGGGGAAAGCGGTTTGTGTAAGGACACCCCCATGTTTTCAAAACGAAGTTGAT
>CALEZE010000112.1 GCA_937928235.1 uncultured bacterium
CAGAATTTCCCAACCTGAACGATTTTCTGGAAAATGTTGCATTAGTCGAAGCCGAGCAGTTAGACGGAAAAAAGATCTCCACCAACAAGACCGAACGAAACGCCGTAACGCTTATGACTTTACATGCTGCGAAAGGTCTGGAGTTTCCAGTTGTGTTTATGGTGGGACTGGAAGAAGGGCTCTTTCCTCACTCAAGAAGTCTCTTTGATTCAGAGCAGCTGGAGGAGGAAAGAAGGCTTGCCTATGTTGGCATGACAAGGGCAGAGGAAATTTTGTATATCACTTTTGCAGATAACAGGCTTTATTTTGGCCAAAGAACAAGTAACCCCCCAAGCAGGTTTGTTATTGATATTCCCGAGGAACTTTTGGAAACAAAGGTTGAAACCTCTCCCAAAAATAATTTTGACATTGGTTCAGACTTTGAAGACTTTGATGATATAGTCAACTTTTGATGACCGAGGCAGGCGTAAACAAGAAAGCTCTCCACCCACTTCAAACCTGGCAGTGGGGAGAATTTCGAAAAGAATGGGGAAACACAGTTCTTCGTACAAAACATGGACAAATCACAGCTACCCCAATTCCACACACAAGTCTTAAGGTGGCAACCTTTCTTAAGGGTGCCCGGCCAACCGCGACAATGCTTCGCGACCTCAAAAAACTAAGTAAAGAAGAAGGTCTCATTTCCATCAAACTAGAGCCCAACATGACCAGGAATAAAAGTGTAGAAAAACTGCTTAAAGACAAGGGTGCAGTCAGGGGGAAGACTCTTTTTACACCAACCACTTTCTGGATAGATTTAACCAAGGGTGAAGATGAAATGCTAAAAGGTTTCCATTCCAAAACTCGCTACAACATAAGGTATGCCGAAAGAAAAGGTGTGGAAGTTGCTGAAGACAACTCCCCCAAAGCTTTTGAAAAGTATATCGCGTTAACAAGGGAAACTGTCGAAAGACAAGGTTTTTATGCACACTCAGAAAACTACCACCGTCTGATGTGGAAGCATCTCCATACCAACATGGTAAAAAACAAGAAAAAGCCGATAGCAAGACTTCTCACGGCAAGGGTTGAAGACGAAATTGTTACAACTTGGATCGTCTTCGTCTGGAAAAAATTCTTGTACTACCCATACGGCGCTTCAACAGATAAGCACAAAAACCTCCAGGCAAATAGTCTTATGATGTGGGAAGCGATAAAGTACGGTAAAAAATTAGGTCTCACAACTTTTGATTTGTGGGGGCGAGAAGAGGACAAGGGTTTTACAAAATTTAAAGAAGGTTTTAATCCAAAAGTTGTTGAATTCTTAGGCACCTGGGACTTACCAACTTCTCCACTCTATTGGCCATACCGAGCTGCGGAAGCAATCCGCTGGCCACTCCTCAGGCTCAGAAGTAAGCTAACCAAACCGACATTCTAATGATTGATATAAGACAATCTCCCCAATACGCAAAATACATCAAAAAAACAGGTTGGACAGTTGAAAGAGTGGGAGACATAAACTACTTTATTAGAAAACTTCCTATTGTCGGGGCAGTAATGAAAATACAGCGTCCTGAAGAAATTAATACGCCCAAAATAAAAGAGCTTGCCAGAAAACACCGAGTCCGAAAAGTAATTACAGAACCGAAAAACGAAGAGGATGCAAAATATTTGGACTCTTGCGGATATAAACAAACCTCTCCTTATCTACCAAGCAAAACCCTACACCTTGATTTAACAAACCCAAAACCGGATCTGTTAGGAGGGATGGAAAGAGACACCAGGTCGGCGATCTCCGAAACAAAGAAATTAAAACCGAGAGAAGCAAAGTCTAAAAAGGAGTTAGAAAAGTTTCGTGCCGAATGGAGAAACTCTGTCGGACTCAAACGACATGTCCCATCTGTAGAAAAACTTACGAATTTGAAAGATGGTTTTGGAGAGGATGCCCTATTTTTGTCAATTGGAGATTCTGGGGCGATATTTCTTAAGACAAATACTATTGCGTACTATTGGCAAGCATTCACAGGAAAGGCTGGGCGCGAGAGTTTGGCGCAGTACAAAATTGTTTGGGAGGGAATTCTTTGGGCAAAAACAAGGGGGGTAAAAATTTTTGACTTTGAAGGAATTTATGATGAACGCTTTCCAGACAAAAGCTGGAAGGG